>JAWOGU010000241.1:0-4929 GCA_046496595.1 Chloroflexota bacterium | reverse complement strand
ACGCCAGCGGCGACATTTTTGTGCTGCCCGCCAACAGCCGAGCCGAAGCCTTTGGCCTGGTATTGCAAGAAGCCATGGCGTCAGGCTTGCCTTGCGTGACCAGTGAATTAGGCACCGGCACCTCCTGGCTGGTGCAAGACGGCGTCTCCGGCTTTGTGACGCCGCCGCAGCAGCCCGCAGCCCTGGCGGCTGCCCTGAATCGGCTGGTGGGCGACCCTGCTTTACGAACACGAATGGGGCGGGTGGGGCAGAGCCGGGCGCGCCAGGAATTTGGCTTGTCTACCATGCTGCAGCGAATTGAGCAGGTTTACGCCGCCGTGTAGGGGCGGTTCGCGAACCGCCCTGACCCTGGCGGTAAATTGTTTTTGGCAAATATAGTGAACGGCCGTTTGCCGCCCCAAATTCGTTAGGATACCATTCCCCCTGAAATCGATAACCGCAGCTCTTTGCAGTTAACTCACAAGGATTTAGCGTTCTATGAACTCAAAGCTTTCCCAATGGTGCGATGGTCTGATTGAAGCCGGTTGGCTGGCTGCCATCATCGCTGTCCCTCTCTTCTTCAATATTCATTCCGACCGGGTATTTGAACCCGATAAACTGACCCTGCTGCGCTCCATTGCCGTGGTCATGGCCCTTGCCTGGCTGGTTAAGTTTATCGATCAACGCCAATGGCAGGCGCTCAAAGCCTGGCTGTCGCCCAAACGACAGGAAGCCGTCTGGCGTGTGCCCTTTGTTCTGCCCGTCTTCCTGCTGACGGCGGCTTATCTGATTTCCACCCTGTTTTCCGTGACTCCCAGCGTCAGTTTGTTAGGTTCGTATCAACGTTTACAAGGAACCTACACCACCTTTTCCTACATCCTTGTTTTTGCCCTGCTTGCCATTACCCTGCGCCGCCGGGAACAGGCAAACCGCCTGGTGACGTTTATCATCATCACCAGCATCCCGGTGGCCTTTTACGGTCTGCTGCAACATTTTGCGCTCGATCCGTTGCCCTGGGGCGGGGATGTTACTGTTCGCGTCGCCGGGCACATGGGCAACGCCATCTTCATCGCCGCCTACCTGATTATGGCTGTGCCCCTCACCCTGTCCCGCATCATTGCCGCCTTCAATAACATCCTCAACGATGAGGAACTATCGTCGGCCGACGTGCTGCGCGCCTCTATTTACATTTTTGCCCTTGCCATCCAGCTAATCACTATCTACTGGTCTGGCAGCCGCGGTCCGTGGCTCGGTCTTTTTGTGGGACTGTTTGCCTTTGTTTTGATCATGCTGGTGGCTGTGCGTAATGCCGCCTCTGGTACCAGCCGTTTTGAGGCTGTCGATGCCTTGAAAGCAGTGGGCTTAATGGTGATCGGCGCGTCGGTCACGTTTTTTCTGGTGTCAATCCTGCTGCGCGCCGTTGTCTCAACGGGGCGTTTGCCCTCCCTGGGCGGGCCAATGGGCAGTTTTGCCGCCTTTGTCGCTGCCTTAGCCATTCCTGTATTGATTATTTTTGTGATGGCGGCGGCGCGGCGCGGTTGGCGTTGGTTGTGGTTGAGTTGGATTGTTTTGGCGCTGGTGGTGGGCGTCTGGATTGTGGCTTTCAACCTGCCGCCTGAAGTGACAGAGCCGTATGCCCAGGTTCCCGTAATTGGTGAGGTTGTCACCACGTTGGACGAATGGCGCGAACTGCCCAATATCGGCCGTTTTGGCCGCATTTTGGAGGCGGATGACGGCACCGGACGCGTGCGTACCCTGATCTGGGCCGGGGCGCTGAAGCTGATCTTGCCGCACGAACCGTTGGAATTCCCGGAAGGCGAACGGGACATCTGGAATTTCATACGGCCGTTAATCGGGTACGGTCCTGAGTCGATGTATGTGGCTTATAACCGCTTCTATCCGCCTGAACTGGCGACGTTGGAGGCGCGCAACGCCTCCCCGGACCGTTCGCACAATGAAACCTTCGATGCTTTGGTTATCACCGGTTTGTTTGGATTTGCCATGTGGCAGTTCCTGTACATCACCGTGTTTTATTACGGCTTCCGCTGGCTGGGCGTGCTGCGTTCCCGGCGTGAGCGGAACCTTCTGATTGCTTTGTGGCTGGGCATGGGGCTGCTGGCTGCCGTGCTGTTTTCACTGTGGCGCGGTCCGGAGTACATTGGGGTGGCCTATCCTTTCGGCAGCATTGGCGGACTGGTGTTGTATCTGATTTATTACGCCCTGTTTTCCCACGCTTCAGAGCCTGAAACCGAAGACGAGGAAGCGGATCCCTTTTCGGCGAATCGTTTGCTGATAGTGGGGCTGCTGGCAGGGGTGCTGGCCCATTACGTTGAGATCCATTTTGGCATTGCCATTGCCGTGACCCGTTTATACTTTTTTGTCTACCTGGCTTTGATGTTGGTGGTGGGTTATGTGCTGCCGAAGATGGGGCGTGTGGGCGCCGAAACGGCCGTTTCCCTCCCCGTTCGCGGCAAAAAAAGGCGCACCACCCAGCCCGTTGGCGACGCCAAAGAGGTCTGGGGACCGGCTGTCTTGTCTGCCCTCATGCTGTCTCTGATGCTGGGCATCATTGGCTTCACCTTCACCAACTTTTCGCCGCCGCCCGGCGCTACTTTTGATTCCCCCGCCGCTTTGCCGGTTTCCACTATCTTCCGGCAGTCGCTGTTTATTAACCCTGGCGATAATTTCTCCAATTCACCCTTCATCTTTATGCTAATGGTGTTGACCTGGTCGTTGGGCGTCTTATTGATCGTCGCTGAGATGGCGAAGAGCGGCGAACTGGTGGTCACGGCAGAAACGCAGTTAGCGGCTCAGAAACAGCGGTTGGTGGGTGTTATCTTTGCAGTTTTTGGGGCGGCGGTGATTGCCCTGCGTTTCTTCCCGCCGCCAACCAATGCCGGCGCTAACTGGGCGTTTGGAAACGCCTTACTGCCTGTGCTGGGCGTGTTTTGTTTATACGTCGGCGCTCGTTTGCTGCTGGGTTTGCCGCAGGCCCGGTTTTGGGCCGGGGGAGTGGCGTTAGCGGTTGTGGCGGCATCTTTGCCAACGTTGGTGGCCGGCAGTGTGTGGCTGGGGTTGGGAACGGCCGTTATCGGCATCCTCCTCCTGTGGTTCATCTGGCAAAAAGAGTGGCGCAGTTCGCTGCTGCCCGCCGGTGTAATCGCCCTGCTCTCCTTTGCCATTGGCGTCAGTTACACCTATGTGCAGGCAGCCCTGCTCAAGGCCAGCCTGTTTGTGCCGCGCACCAAAGAGATTGTCACCCAGGCCGATTTGCTCGAATTCCGGGTCTATGAAGCAGGCGTCTCTGCTACCTTCCTGACCATGTTCTATGTTTTTGTGTTCAGTCTGATGTTTTTTGCCGCCTTTGCCGCTGCCCGCAGCGGCATGGCGCGGGTGAAGCAAACCGGTTCCGCCGCCGGTTACGCCAGTCTGGTGGGATTGGCCTTGCTTGGCATCTTCCTGATCAGCCTGTCCAACATGCGCGTCATCCAGGCCGACATGATCTACAAACGCGCCAAACCTTTCGATCAGCAGGCAGCCAGCCAGCAAGACAAAGATTTGTGGGATGTCGCCATCGCCATCTACAACAGAGCCATCAATCTGGCGCCTACCGAAGACTTTTATTACCTTTTCCTGGGGCGGGCCTTCTTGGAACGCTCCACCATCACCGAAGACCCCGCCGAGCGCGACGCGCTGCTTCAGGAAGCGGAGCAGCGGCTGAAAGTCGCCCAGTCTATCAACCCGCTCAACACAGACCACACGGCCAATCTGGCGCGTTTGAATACGCGCTGGGTGGAACTGAGCAGTGACGTGGCCTCCAGAGAGGCGCGTATGGATTCGGCTTTGTCCTATTACCAGGATGCGATGGTCCTTAGTCCGCAAAACTCGTTGATACGCAACGAATATGCCCGTTTTCTCTACGGGCTGGAACAAGACTGCGCCGCCGCGCTGGCAGCCTACGACGAGGCCATTGAGATTGATCCCTATTTCAATGAAAACTTTTTTGGCCGCGCCGATACGCGCGTTGCCTGCGCCGCCAATCTGGCGGAGGTGGAAAGGGAAGTCGCCTTTGACGCCGCCATTGCCGACCTGGAAGCAGGGCTGAATTTGGGACGCACCAATGCCCGGGCGATGCTGCGCGTGGGCCAGTTGAATCAGGACATAGGCCGATATGAGGCGGCGATTGCGGCGTATGAAGCGGCCCGGCCGTTCATGGCGGCCGAAGGCATTGCGGATTGGAATATTGACTATTTGATCGCTACAGTTTATGAAGCTCAGGGCAAGACGGACCTGGCCGTGGGGGCGGCGCAGGCGGCCCTGGTGCAAGCGCCGCCGGAAACGGCGCCCCAACTGCAAGCCTATATCCAGCAGTTAACCGGCGCTCCGGTTGAAACGATTGAGCCGCAAACGCTGTCGGGAGAACGGCCGTTAACCAGCCTGCCCCCCGCCGCCCGCGACAGCATCTACAGCCAGCCGCCGCCCGTTGTGCTGGCAGAGGGCAAAACCTACGACGCCATCATCGAGACAGAAAAAGGCAATATGCGCCTGCGCCTCTTTGCCGACGCGGCCCCCATTGCCGTCAATAATTTCGTTTTCCTGGCGAACCAGGGCTTTTATGACGGCACCACCTTCCACCGCGTTTTGACCGACTTCATGGCGCAGGGCGGCGACCCCACGGGAACCGGCGGCGGCGGTCCCGGCTACCAGTTCGCCGATGAAACCGGCAACAGCCTGACGTTTGACCGTCCCGGCTTGTTGGCGATGGCGCTGATACTTTCAGTTAACGGCGAAATATATAATCATCAGGAAATCAGAAAAAAGTATAAAGATTCCTGGCATTTCAGGACGAACTCCGACTGTGAGGTAATACTTCCTCTATATCACGATAAAGGTCCCTCTTTTCTTGAAGATATGAATGGAATATTTGCTTTCGCCCTGTATGATAAGGAG
>JAWOGU010000619.1:0-9569 GCA_046496595.1 Chloroflexota bacterium | reverse complement strand
AAAATTATTCGGACAATCCATTTCCCTCCCTTAATCCCCTCCCTGTGGGAGGGGAAGCCTGACTCCCTCTCCCCATGGGAGAGGGCTGGAGAGAGGGGAAACTTACCCGAATTAAGACCTGAACTCCAATAAACCCTCGGGAGGCTGTTTCAAGACTACTCGACTAATAAGAGGTAAAAATATGCGTTTTAAACGTGCAGCGGGTGTCCTGGTACACCCCACATCCTTCCCCGGCCGCTATGGCATTGGGGACTTTGGCGAAGCGGCTTACCGCTTTGTCGACTTTCTGGCGGCAAGCAAGCAGTCTTACTGGCAGCTTCTTCCCCTGGGACCAACTGGCTACGCCGATTCTCCCTATCAATGTTTTTCTGCATTTGCCGGCAATCCGCTGCTCATCAGCCCGGATCGGTTGGTGGGCGACGGCTATCTGCCCGCCGCCGCTGTGCAGCATGTGCCCCCATTCCCCGCCCATGCTGTGGATTATGGCTGGGTCATCAGCTACAAAAACGAATTGTTTGAGCAGGCATTTGCTATGTTCAAGGCCAATGGCGCGGCTGAAAAGCGGGCGGCTTACGCCCAATTTTGCGCCGATAACGCCTTCTGGCTGGACGATTTTTCCCTGTTTATGGCGGTGAAAAATTATCACAAAGAACTGCACGGCGGTGTCTGGAATACCTGGCCTGCCGACATTGCCCGCCGGGAACCGGCCGCCATGCAAGCCTGGTCTGAAAAGCTGGCGGACGAGATTTCTTTGAGCAAGTTCACTCAGTTCTTGTTCTTTGAGCAGTGGCTGTCGCTGAAGCATTATGCCAATGAACGGGATATTCAAATCATAGGCGACATTCCGATTTTTGTGGCCTATGACAGCGCCGATGTCTGGTCTAATCCGGACCTGTTTTACTTGCAAGAAGACGGCTCACCTGAATTTATTGCGGGCGTGCCGCCGGATTACTTTAGCGAGACGGGACAGCGCTGGGGCAATCCGCTCTACCGCTGGGATCGTATGAAGGCGCAAAAGTATGCCTGGTGGGTGGCCCGCCTCAAGATGACATTTACCCAGGCCGATGTGGTGCGTATTGATCATTTCCGCGGTTTTGAAGCCTATTGGGAGATTCCGGCAGATGAGCCAACGGCCGTTGTCGGCCAATGGGTTAAAGGTCCGGCGGCTGACTTTTTTGTCAGTATGCGCGAGCAGTTGGGCGAACTGCCCATCATTGCCGAAGATTTGGGCCTGATCACGCCGGAAGTGGAAGCGCTGCGCGATCAGTTTGACTTCCCCGGCATGAAGATTTTGCAGTTTGCCTTTGGCGGCGAGCGTAAAAGCGACTTTCTGCCGCACTATTTTGTGCCCAACTGCGTGGTCTACACCGGCACCCACGACAACGATACCGCCCTCGGCTGGTATCGCAGCGCCAGCGAAGACGAGCGGGATCATTTGCGCCGCTATATGGGCGTAGATGGGCACGACGTGGCCTGGGATATGATTCGTATGGCTTATATGTCGGTGGCCGACACGGCCGTTTGCACCATGCAAGATCTGATGCGGTTGGGGACGGAAGCGCGCATGAACTTCCCCGGCAAAGTGGGCGGCTACTGGCGTTGGCGCTATACGGCCGACATGCTTACCCACCACGTCACCGATAACCTGCTTAACCTCACCGAATTGTACGGACGCACGCCGGGGTCGGAAGAGGCTGACGAATAATTAATTGTTGAACTGTTGAATGGTTGAATTGTTAATGAGGTCTGGTTGATGGCGCTTTATTAACCTTCGGCCGTTCACGAATTCGGCAAACTGCTAGAGCCGTGTCAGGATGTCGGCGATGTGCAGGGTAGGGGATTGGGCGTCGTGGTGGTCTTCGTAGCTCCAGACGGCGGAGAGTACGGCCTGGACGATGCCCCAGCCGATCAGCCGCTGCCGGTCGATGCCCAGGATGTCGGCGAACTGGTCAAGGCGGCGAGCTACCAGTTGGGCCAGATTGGGATCCTGGCAGAAGCCAATGGGATTGTAGAGAAATGCGCCGACTTCGTAGGCGGGGTCGCCGCGCACGCCTTTGGGGTCCAGGGCCAGCCAGGGCTGGCGTTGGGCGCTGAGGATGTTGTCGTGGTGGAAGTCGCCGTGGAGGAGCATGGGGGGTGTGTTTTCAGCCAGGAGTTCCTGCCGCAGGGCAACGGCCGTTTCCACCAACCGCCGCGGGAAGGGGCCAAAACCATCTTCAAAATAGTCTGCCAGTTTGAGCAGCCCGGCGCTGCGCTGCGCCAGGTCTGGAATGAGTGGGTTTTCATCGGGCATGGGCTGCCACAACTGCTGCATGAGCTGGGCTGCCACGGCCGTTTCTGCTTCATCGTCTGCCAGGGTCCACAGCGGTTGACCGGGCTGGATGTGTTCCAGGAGCAGGGCGCAGTGGTCCGGATCGTGGTCGAACAGATGGCAGATGGAACGGCCGTTGTACAGACGCAGCGCTTCTATTTCAGAGTACAGTTCAGGGTTTGGCACGCCGATTTTTAGCACGACCGGCGCGCCGTCGGCGCGCACGGCGGGCGCGGCGTAGTTGTAGCTGAGGGAAAAGGGCGCTTGCAGGGTGATTTGCCAGCGAGTCGCCACTTCTTGCAAAATATCTGGCAGACGTTTGAGCCAGGAACGGCCGTTTTCACCGTAGACCTCGCTCATACGGGCGGCAAAATCAGAGGGAATAAAGAAAGAGGAAACGGCCGTTCTCCGTGGGTGTACTGTTGAAGGTTTCTTTATAAGAATTTGTCGTGTGGATGGGTGAGATCGTTCATAGCGAGCTGTGTGGCGTATAGGTGAAAAAGCGTTAACGATCCGGCGTTAGCACGAAGATCGGGATTTCGCGGCCGCTGGTGCGCGTTTTATACGCTTCGTAGCCCGGATAAACGGCGGCTGCTTTTTGCCAGACGGCTTCTTTCTCTTCGCCGCTGACCTCCTGTGCCAGGTAGGGTTCTGTTTTACCGTCGTAGGTGAGGGTGCAGGCGGGGGTGGCTTTGAGATTGTAGTACCAGGACGGGTGCTTTTTGCCGCCCCAGTTGGAGGCAATGAGGATGATATTGTCGCCGTCCGGGGTACCGACGAGGGGGTTTTCCCGCGGCAGACCACTTTTGGCGCCGGTGCTGGTCAGGGTGACGAGGGGCACTCCGGTGAGAAGGCTGGAGGCAGAGTAACGGCCGTTGCTCCATTTCACTACAGGCCGATCCAGATGGTGCATGGTATGGGAGGCCAGTTTAGCCAGGGGTTTGGTAGAGGCCAGTTTGGCATTCGTGCGTTGGAACAGGTTGGGCTTGAAAGCAGGCATAAGTTTTTGCTCCTCGGAAGATTGGAGATTAAAGAGATTGGAGACTTTACCAATCTCCAATCTTCAATCTTCAATCTTTACTCGCTGCTCTTAAAAAGTGGTGCGTGCCTCTGCTTTAGGCGGCGCTACGGCTAAAAAGTCTTGGGCAAAGCGCTCTGTGTAGCTGCCTAGCAGGGTTTCGATACGGCCGTTATCCGCAGAGGCCACGATCAGACCGGCGTGATACTGTTTGTCCATGCGCCACACAATTTCAGCGTCATGGTAGCCGGAGAGGTCCGGGTATTCCTGGCGAGAGAGGCAGATGAGCAGGGCGGCGGCGTCTTGCCGGATTGGGGGCAGATGGTAATCTTCGCCGCGGGCTTCAGCTGTTTCAATACGCGCCGTTTCAGCCCACAGTTCAATGCCGGTGGCGGCTTTAACCAGCCGGTCGATGTTGGCGCCGCCCACTCTGGCAGCCGTTTCCAGGAAGTAGAAACGGCCGTTTTCCCCGCGAATATATTCCGAATGAGACACACCCTGGGGCAGACCCAGTCCAATCAACAGGTCCCGGTTCAAAGCCAGCAGCGCCTGCGTTTCGGCGTTATCCGCCGATAGCGTGCGCGTGCTGAATATGCCGCCGCCATGGGAAACAGCCAACGGCGGCTGTCCGTAGCGGCTGGGGCAGGCGAAAACCACTTCGTTTTGCCACACCAACGAGTCCACATGATACACATCGCCGGGGATGAACTGTTCCAGCAAATAGTAAGACTGCCTGTCGCCTAATTCATCCAAGGCGCGCCACAGTTCTTCACTGTGATGCAGCTTGCGAATGCCGATGGCGCCGGCGTCGAAGCGGGGTTTGAGTACCCAAGGGGCAGGCGTGCGCGCCATAAAGTCACGCAGGTCGTCGTAGTTGAAGACGGAGACAAAGTCGGGCACGGGCAAACCGGCCTGCCGGGCGCGCACGCGCATCGCCAGCTTATCGCGGAAGTGGCGCACCAAACTTTCGCCCAGGCCGGGCAGGCGCATGTGTTCGCGCAGGGCAGCGGCGGTGGCAACGTCGTAATCATCCAGGGCGACGATGCGGTCTATTTTGTGGCTGCGCGCCAGATAAGCGACGGCGTAGGTCACGTCGGGTTGTTTGGAGAGGTCGGGCATGTAGAAATGTTCGTCGATGCTGTCCCAGGGCCAGGGATCTTGTTCTGTTTTGGCTCCCGCCAGGAGCAGGATGCGGCAGCCTTGCTGTTTGGCTGCCAGCAGAAAAGGGATGCCTTTAAATTCAGAAGCGATACAGAGGATGGTTAACGGCCGTTGATCTGACATGGTTTATCTCCGGTGATGGGTTTGTGTCGGCTGGGATGCGGGCGGCATTGCTGCTGGACACAATTGTAACGGGCAAAGAGTTTGTTACCAACTGCTAAATTGAGTGAGAAAATCATGCTGATATACGGTACACTATGGTCATGAGAATGGCTCGTTTTCCAGGATGTGGGCAATGCGTATTGGGTTGATCATTAACGGCCGTTTGCGTTCTTTGTCCGGCGCGCATTTGTATGACGCGCAGTTGGTAAACTGGCTTTACCAAGAGGGCGATGACGTGGAAGTCATATCCCTGCCTGAAGCCAGTTTCAGTAAAGCGCTGGCTAATAACCTGAACCGTAGTTTTTATGAAAACCTGCGCCGCGCCGATTTTGATCTGCTGCTGCAAGACGCCCACACGTATCCCTCCCTCTTCTGGCTTAACCAAAGCCTGCGCTCAGAAATTCCCTACCCCATCGTCACTCTTGTACATGCGGTTCCGTCTGAAACGGAGCGGCGGCCCTGGGTGAGGATTGTGCGCCGTCAGATGGAACGCAGTTATTTTGGGGCGGTAGACGCCTTTGTTTGCTCCAGCCGCCTGGCCCGGATGGCGGTGGAAAAATTGATGAGTGATGGGCAGGAACGGCCGTCTATGGTGGCCTATCCCGGCGGCGACAGGTTCCACGCAGCCATCAGCGAGCATGAAATTGTGTCACGGGCGCAGGCGCCAGGACCGCTGCGCCTGCTGTTTGTGGGGGACGCTAAACAACATCCGGCGCTGTTTAACCTGGTATCGGCGCTGGCCTATTTGGCGCCCGACTTGTGGCGGCTGGATGTGGTTTCTAATGCGGCAGTGGCATGGCGGACGCCGCTGTCTGGGGTTGACGTGCGCTCTAACATCACGTTTTGCGGCGCTCCCACAGAAGAAGCCATGGTTGAGATTTACCGGCGCAATCAGGTAGCGGTGATCCCGGATGAAGATGGGATCTTTGACACAACCACAGTGGAGGCGATGGGGTTTGGTCTGGCGGTTGTCGGCGCTGCCAGCGGCGCCGGCGTGGAAGTGATCCGGCATGGTCGTCATGGCTTAAACCTTGCCCCTAACAACAGCCTTGAGATGGCCCGGCACCTGGCTTTACTGGTGCAAAATCGGCGTTTGCTGCTGCGGTTGGGGCTGGAAGCGCATAAACGGTCCCAAACGCATGCCACCTGGGCGGAAAGTATGGGCGCTGTCCGCGAGTTTCTGGCAGAGTTGGTGAAACGGAGCCGCAGTTTTGCGCCTGTGCATCGAGAAGAGCCTGAATAACGGGTTTACCATCCCATCGTGCCCGGTTCCCCTTTAAATGGTCCCACAATGTCATGGGTAATCCAGCCGCCGTAGAAACGGCCGGGCTGCGGCGTGACTTTTTCGCCGTCTACCAGGCAGGCGTCCATCGGTTCCGCATAGAAGGCGATGTGGTTTTGGATGGCGGCAAAAGCGGCGGTGGGTTTTGCGTAGTACCAGCCAACGTTCCGGGCTTTTTTGCCGTTGACGCTGACTGAGTAGTAACCGGCTTCTCCTTTCCATTCACAGAAGGAACGGCCGTTTCCCTTTTCCAAATAACGCATGTCAATGTCTTCAGGCGGGATGTAGTACGTGGGCGGATGGCTCGTCTCCAAGACCCGGTACGCCCGCCGGGTGTCGGCGATGGGGACGCCGTTGAAGATAATCTGAATATGTTTGGCGCACGGCTCCAGGCGCGGCGGTCTGGGATAATCCCACACCGATTCCTGGCCGGGTCCTGGTTGGATGGGTTGAGGTTTTGGCATCGTTAAGTTCCTTTTAGATAGAGTGTAGAGATAGAGTTTTGCTCTTCCTCTAGCTCTACACTCTACACTCTATCTCATGAAGGCTGGTTGGCGTACCAGACGGAAGCAACCATATCGACGAAGTTTTGCTCCAGCGTGGTGAGGGTACGGTTAGGCCGGGTGAGCAGCACGGCGTCCCAGTCGAACTGGAAGTCGGGTACTTGGAGTTCGATGAGATTGGAAACGGCCGTTAAGCGGCGCGGTAAAAACGTGATAGCGTTTGGGCGGCGGGCCATCGGCAGGGCAGCCGCCAGCGGCACCCGAATCACCGGACCGGAACCCTTTGCCATTTGCTGTAAGGATTCCAGGTAAGCGTCAAAAGCCGCCCCCCAGTGAATCACCAATTTCTGATACCGCCACAACGTGGGCAGCGAAATGTTTTGGGCGCTGGCTAACGGGTGTTCCGCCGTGGCTGCTACCACCATCTCGTCGTGCAGGCGCAGCAAGGTGTGCGTTTGGGCGGAATAACGCGGAAAGGCTGCCGCGAGGGCAAAATTTACCAGCCTGTCCAGCAGTTGGCTCACCGCAAAATCAGAATGCCCCGCTTCCACAAACAATTCCGCCTCCGGAAACGCCTGGCTGAAGCGCTGCACCACCTCTGGCATGAGATACGTGGCCAGAGAATACGGACAACAAACCGTAATTCGGCCGCTAACGCCCGACTGCACCGCCCGCACTGCCTCCTGTCCCGCCGCCAGAATGCTCAGACCGCGCTCCGCATAGTCCACAAAAACAGTGCCCGACGGCGTCAGTTCCACCGGCCGTTTGTCACGCTGAAACAACTCAACGCCTAGATTCTGTTCCAGTTGTTGAATGCGCGCGCTTAACGAAGGCTGCGTCAGGTTTAGCTGTTCTGCCGCCCGGGTAAAACTGCCTTCATTCACGACGGCTAAAAAGGCTTCGATCTGGCCCATTTCCATGCCACTTCCTCCATATCAGGATACTATTATCGGTGAAAGAACAGTGTGTAGTGAACAGTTTACAGTGAACAGAAATCACTGTTTTTGGCGACTTGGATGATGGGCTTTTTATTCATCCCTCATCCTTCATCTCTCATCATTTAAAAACAGGAGGATATTATGCAGCAAGCCGCTTCACAAAACGATCTCAAACGCTTTACCTATAGCAAAACATTCATCGTTGGATTTGGGTTTCTAGGCATCAGCATCATCTGGCCTATTTTTAACCAGTATATTCCTATTTTCCTGCAAGCAGGCAATCCTGAATTTGAGCGCCAGCTTTTGGAAGCCGGGCGAGAAATTCCGGACGTGGTGGGGTTTGGGCTGGCGCCTTCGCTGGCCCTGTTCATCATGACCTGGGACAACCTGATCAACGTGTTTGTGCAGCCCTGGGTGGGGGCTAAAAGCGACCATACCTGGAACCGTTTCGGCCGGCGCAAACCGTGGATTTTGCTGGGCATGCCCATTGCCGTGGCCGGTTTTGTCATGATTCCGTTCGCCAGTTCGGCATTGATGGTGGCTGTGTTTATCCTCATTACCAACTTTGGCATGGCGCTGTTCCGCTCGCCCATTGTCTCGTGGTTAGGTGATTTATATCAGCCGGACGACCGCAGCAAGGCCAATGGCATCATCAATTTGATGGGCGGCGTGGGGGCGTTAATTGCCTTTTTTGCCGGTGGCTGGCTGTATGAAGAATTTGGGCGCTCTGCGCCGTTTATTGCCGGGGCTGTGCTGCTGGTGGTGGCTTCGCTGGTGGCGGTGTGGCGGGTGCGCGAACCGCGTCAGATTGATCTGGATGAAGACAAAGGCGCCAACGTGCTGAGCAATTTGAAGGTGATGTTTGCCAACCCGGATAAGAGCGGTGTGTTTGTGCTGGTGAGTATCTTGTTCTGGTTTATGGGCTTTAATGCGCTGGAAGCGGGCCTTTCTTCGTTTGCAGTGTTTACGCTGGGCATGTCGCCGGGACAGGCTTCTATTTATGCGGGCGCCATTTCCGTGTCATTTATCCTGTTTGCCATTCCAGCCGGGTTGTTGGGCACAAAATACAGCCGCCGATTGATAATTATTGTGGGTCTGGTGGGCCTGGTTTTGTTGATGCTGCTCGGTTTTTTCATCATTCAGGGCGCGGTCTCGTTTGTGATTATTTTGGTGCTGGCCGGCCTTTTCTGGGCCTGCGTGAATGTGAACAGCCTGCCGCTGGTGTATGACTACGGCGACGAACGCAAGATTGGCGCTTATACGGGCTTGTATTACTTTGCGTCGCAGTCGGCGGCCGTTTTGGGGCCAACATTAGGTGGTGTTACCGTGGATGTGATGGGAGATCAATATCGCTGGTTATGGCTGTTCAGCACAGTGTTTATGGCGCTGGCGTTTGTGACGATGACGCAGGTGAGAAAACAAAATGGCTCGTCAGGGGTTCCGGTAATTGATAATCAGTGATGCGTGATGCGTGATGCGTGATTGGCGGTCTTCTCACGTATCACGCTTCACGTATTCTCAATCGCTACTCCCTGCCCATGTCATAGAAAATATCTATCATAGACATAGTTACTATTGGCTTGAACCGCAGTCAGGTGCGTGGTATCTTTGTTTCTATCATTGGTAGAAACAGGAGAGTGCATCTGTGTGTAAACGAATCCTCTATGTGGAAGATAATCCCCGCAATATGCTGTTGGTGAAACGGATATTGGAAGCGGAAGGGCATGAGTTGTTGGAAGCGGTAGACGGGGAGAGCGGTTGGGAAACGGCCGTTTCCCATCTCCCAGACCTCATTCTCATGGACTTACGCTTACCCGGTGAACTGACCGGCTTTGAACTGACCCGCCGCCTCAAAGCGCATCCGAATCTCCAACACATCCCTATCGTGGCGCTGACAGCCTACGATAATGTGCTGGCGCAGGAAAAAGCGTTGGCGGCTGGCTGCGCCCACTTCCTCGCCAAGCCTGCCGACATCCGGGAAATCCGGGCCACCCTGCGCAAGTTTTTTGAGCCAGAACGAGTGTACAGGGAAGAAACGGCCGTTCACTACGCCTTTATCTAATTGTCAATTGCTAATCGTCAATTGTTAACGGTCAACGTTGACAATTGGCAATCAACAATTGACCATTGACAATTCCATGAGCTATCTAACCCATCTTGAGTGTTCCCACTGCGGTCACGTCTGCGACGCTGA
>JAWOGU010000539.1:0-3483 GCA_046496595.1 Chloroflexota bacterium | reverse complement strand
TCTAAGATATTGAGAAAAAAAGATTATCCGAATAAAAATTCAATGCACATGAAACTTTTGCTTTTCGACATCGACGGCACCCTCATCCGCAGCAATGGCGCGGGGCGAGCAGCCATGACCTATGCTCTGGAACAGGTTTTTGGCGCCACAGGTCCCATAGACAGCTACCATATGGGCGGCAAAACTGATCCGCGCATCATCAGCGACCTGCTGCTGGCCGCCGGTTTCTCCAAAGAAGCCATTCAAGCCAAATTACCCATCATCTACGACGTGATGACCGCCCAGGCGCGGGAGACCTTTCCGCACAATAATATTCTTCCCTGCCCCGGTGTTCTCGACCTGCTGGAAACACTCCAGCAGCGTGAGGATGTCGTTTTGGGGCTGGTAACGGGCAACATCGTCAGTACAGCCGCTTTGAAATTAAAGGCTGGCAGTATTGATCCCACGCAGTTCCGCGTGGGCGCTTACGGTTCGGACAACATGGACCGCAACAAGCTGCCGGAGATTGCCACAAAACGGGCGCGGGAATTGACTGGATTCCCGTTCAATGGGTGCAATACCGTCGTGATTGGCGACACACCGGCTGATATTTTGTGTGCACGCGCCAGCAAAGCAACGGCCGTTGCCGTCGCCAGCGGTTGGCACGCCGCCCTCACCCTGGCAAAATACAAACCAGACTATCTGCTAGCCAATTTAACCGACACCCAGGCAGTACAAACCATACTGCTCGCGGAAAAATAACCAGACAAGACTGTACTTTTTAAGAGATTAGATTGGAGACATTGCAATCTCCAATCTCCAAAAATGCATCGTTACTGCTTTACAGATCTCAAGGAGGGATGATGATGAACGATAAAATAACGGGGACAGGCAGCATTCAACTCGATCCGGTAAAACCGACATCATTTACATTTTCCCAGTTACATCATTGGGTCATTTGGCAAATGACACGCAAAAAGGGAGAAGGACTTTCCGGGGCCGTACACCCCTCTACCCCTGACTCGAGCTGGTACCCGGCTGTCATCAAGCCAAAAGAAAAACGTGTCAAAGTGTATGGGCACCTTGACACGAAATTTGAATCACCAGAAGAAGCCGCCGAGTGGCTTATAAAACAGCATTGAGCCAACTTGAAATAAACGATACAGGTGGCTGCCTTCGACAGGCTCAGGCAGCCACCTGTATCGTTATTACTAAATAACCGTGCCGTCCGGAATCACACTACCCTTAGGCACAATCACAATGCCGTCACGCGCCACCCAATTTTCCGTTTCCATATCTGGTCGGTTTGGAATGCTGCGAATATGGACATTGTTACCAATACGGGCATTTTTATCAATAATCGAACGGTGAATCACAGATCCGGCGCCAATGCCAATATCCGGTCGGCCTAACATTACGTTTTCTTTACGCTCGCCATCTGTCTCGTAAAAATCAGCGCCCATCATCACCGTAGACTGCAACACAGTTTCTGGGCCAATAATACTGCGCAGCCCCACAACGCAATTGCTAACCGAAGCGTCATACACACGGCAGCCATCCGTCAACAACACGTTGTGCAAATGTGCGCCATGCACCTCCGTCGCCGGCAGAAAACGAGCGTGGGTATAGATGGGGCGCTCCGCAATATAAAAATCAAACGGGGCATCCGGCATCGCCATTTCTAGATTGACTTCATAAAAGCGCTTAATCGTCCCAATATCCTCCCAGTAACCATCAAACACGTAGCCCACAACCTTTTTGTTGGCAATAGCGCTGGGAATAATATCACGCCCAAAATCATCACCTTCCGTTGCTAACATATCAATCAGAACAGAAGTCTCAAACACATAAATACCCATCGACGCCATATATGGCTTGTCTGAATCATCCCGGCTGACCAGTGAATTTAATAACTCATCTGTTTGTGGTTTTTCGGTAAACTGGACGATTTGACCGTCTGAGGCTAATTTCAAGATGCCTAAAGAAGATGCCATTTCGCGGCCAACAGGCTGCACCGAGATAGTCACGTCTGCGCCACTGTCGGCGTGATACTGCACAAACTTCCTGTAATCCATGCGATAAAGATGATCGCCTGCCAAGATCAAGGTGTATTGGCAGCCAGCCTGCTTAATTTCAACAAGCTGTTTGCGCACTGCATCTGCCGTGCCCTGATACCAGTCTGCGCTGCGAGGCGTTTGTTCCGCTGCCCATATTTGCACCCAACCCGATGTGAAGACGTCGCGCACGTAGGTGCTGTAAATATGGCGATGCAGCGAGACCGAGTTAAATTGGGTCAGGATAGCAATTTTTTCAATACCGGCATGAAGACAGCTGCTCATTGGAATGTCAATGAGACGATATTTGCCGGCTAAAGGCACAGCCGGTTTGGACCGTTCTATAGTGAGAGGATAGAGTCGCGCTCCTTGTCCCCCACCCAAAATAATTGCTAAAACATCTTTCATGCGCATAGTTTTTGCCCTTTTGTTGTGGATTGGTTTTAAGGTAATGAAGATGAACTAATTTTGCCGATTTATTGTTTTTCTGGTCAGGTATGTCTAATTAAAACAAAATTCAATGATTTTCGCTAGTGCAGTTTTAGTATTACACATGCTCTGCCCTGGTGACGCGGGTTGCATGTTCGACTGGTCATGTTATCATTCCCGCCGTCTTGGAGAATGAAAAATTTATGAGCCGAATCGTTAATGTCAATGACCCAACCAAAATTCGCAATCAAAACCGGCGTAGTATTGCTGAAATTTTGCGCCGGCTCAGCCAGAAAGCAGCGGTTGATGCGGATGCAAAAGATATGGCAGCTACCCTGGTGTATTTGCTGCGTGAAATCCATGAAGGAGTGGAGAGCACTGTTCGCGCCTGGGAAAAACGGGACTATTGGATGAAGGCGGAACGCTTTTTGCGTGAATGGGACTGGACGCAGGAAACGGCCGTTAACATTGAAGATGTGATTCGTCATGATGCCTGGGACTTGCTGCCAGACCTGATGGCCGATCTCTTCCCGCGCTTCACTGACATCCAACTCAAAACCATGACCCGCAAAGCAGATTTGTGGCAGGGTAATTATCAACGCCTGCTGGCTGAAGAACCCAGTGAACTGCCCTGGTAAAGCTGTTTTCCTGCTCGTCCTGGCGACGATTGGCTTCCTAGTTGTCGGGTGTGTCGCCGCCCCTGCCTCAGGGGTCCCTGAGGCAGGGGGAATGCAAGTTGTGCCAACTTTGGCGGAAACGGCCGTTATCCCCCATACGCCCCTTCCCACCGCCACCCTTAACCCGCCGCCAACACCAGAAATCTTTCCCACTGCCACAAACACGCTCACGCCAACAGCCGTTCCCACTATGGCCCCATCGCCAACCGCCACCCCATTACCCACAGCGCTCCCCACACCCTGCCCCCTGCCCGGCGGCATAGAACACGGTCTTTTCACCAGCCCCATCGCCGGAGAAACGTCATACCGTATCTACCTGCCCCCCTGTTATGGACAAGATAACC
>JAWOGU010000521.1:0-7590 GCA_046496595.1 Chloroflexota bacterium | reverse complement strand
GTTCGGGCAACTCCCTCTGCACCTATGTCTCGCAAACGCCAGACGCCGTATTTGGGATAGTCGGGAAAAGTGGGTGTGCTAAATTGATAGGAATAGTAAGCGCCGGTGGGGTCTGGCGTTTGCGAGACATAGGTGCAGAGGGAGTTGCCCGAACCGAATTCACTGAGAAACCAGCGGTCGGCTAACTGGTCATAGAGCACAATGGGGTCACCCTCACCGGTGGCGCAGCCGCCCAAGTCGGCAAGATCGAAGGCCGGAATAACCAGAGCGCCGGTTGTTTTATTGTAGATGGCTACGCGGGTGGCGTTGATCATCTGAACGTAATGGTCCTTGCCGATGTCGCCCACGGTGTCGGGGGGATTGACAAAAGTATAACCCTGACCATTGAAGTTGAAGCTTGGCGTGCCGAAGCCAGCGTCCTGAACTGCCTTTACGCCTGCCTGCAATGCCAACAGGGGGTCAGGCCCGTTGGGCGGGTCGAAGTCTGAATCTGGTTGGGGGCCGAAATTCTGGCGCGGGTTGATTTCGCGGTCCAGGGTGGGCAGAAGCTCGCTGGGCGGTAAATCGCGTGCGGCCAGGGTGAGGACGGGCAACACCGGTTCGCCGACCCAGTGGTCTATATCAGGGTCGGTTTGCAGATCGGCCGGCGCCAATAAGGCAACACCGGCCGGACTGCGCTGCCCCATTTGCTGCGCGGTGCTGGTCAGATCGGCTGGTATCCAGATCACCAGCCCAATCAGGACCAGGATGAGGAAGGCGCCAAAAAACTTGCGTGTGATTTTCATGTGTTCTCCTGTCTACATGGTGGATAAAGTTTGTGAGGGTATAAAGTTACATTTCATCTGGTGGCGAGTGGCAGGTGGCGAGTGGCAGGTTACTCTGGCAAAAGTCACCTGCAACCCTTCGGCGAACTCAGGGCAGGCTCTACAACTTGCCATATGCAATCCAAAGGTTAAATGTCAGTTGATGACCTTTACAGTAAAACATCGTTACCGTGCGCCGCTGTCGAAATATTGCATTGTGCGCTGAACGGCCGTTTCCGCCGCTTCAGCCACCGATACCTGCCCCAAAAAGGCCTGTTCAATATCCTGACTGGCAGTATCTTCAATGATGGGCCAATTAGCCGTCACCGGCACGGCGCGTACCGTGTCAATGGTATCCAAAAAGACGCGGCTGCGGCTGGGGGACTTTGATGGCTCAAGAAACGCCGGTGACTCGGCCACAGCCCGCAGGGAAGGAACGGTACGTCCCGTGCGCGCTATAAGCTCCTGACCGGCCATGGAGTTGGCGAACTCAATAAAACGCCAGGCGGCCTCCTTTTGTTTACTGGTAGCCGCCATGCAGTAGCCATCGCTGTGCAAAATGCCGGCTTGTTGGGAGCCGCGCGGCAAGGGCGCAACATCCCAGGTAAAGTTAGTAATGGTGCGATAGGTCGGGACGCCGCGGCGGCTGTTGAAATACATAGCCAGCGTCCCGTTGAGAAAGCGGCTTTCACTGCTCTCAGCACTTTGAGCCAGCGCGTCCGGGACCACGCCATACTCGGTTTGCAAATTGACAAACCACTGCATACCGGCCTGGGCAGCGGCGCTGTCCAGCGCCAGGCGGGTAGGATTTTGCGGATCGTCTACCAGCTCGCCGCCAGCCTGCCAGATGAAAGGAGCCAGCCGGTTGAGGGTTGGCTCAATGCCTGCGCCGTATTGGTCAGAACGGCCGTTGCCATCCAAATCTACCGTCAAACGCTGCGCCGCCGTTAAAAAGTCGTTCCACGTCCAGTTATCGGCAGGATAGGGCAAACCAGCCGCGTCAAACAAATCCTGGTTATAGTAAACTACCAGACTAGACATGTTCTGCGGGATGCACCACAGTTCGTCGGCAAAGCGAAAGGAATCAATCACAGGCGTATAAAAATCGGCCTCATCCAACAGGTCACTATCGGCTAAATATTCTCCTAACGGCTGCAAGCCTCCCTGCCCGGCAAAGGTGGCAAAACGGCGATAATTGAGCAGCATCACATCAGGCGCAGCCCCGGCCGAGAAATCTGCCGCTAAACGGCGGCGATATTCAGCCGGGTCTGGTACATAGCGCAGTTCCACTAACACGTCGGATTGAGCGGCGTGGAAGGCGTCTACCAGACTCTCGTAGGCGGCCAATTCCTCCGGTCCACCGAAGACCATGAAGAAGACAGTTGGCTTATCGGCCCGGCCGCAAGCAGCCAAAAACAAGGCGGACACTATCGTTATGAGAATTAGGTTGCGCATGCGTGGCTCCGCTAAAACGTCGTCTCCTTCTGGTTTCCGCAAGCTGTCGGAAAAGTAATTGCAGCCGCAACATCCTTATCGCGCTTACACGAGCGTGATAAGGAACCGCGGCTACGAAATCGAATTCTCCCATAGACGCCTATTCCTTGTCCAACAATTCCGACAGCGCATTACCACTGAGGAAAAGGGGCTGCAAGAGTAAAAAGAGCAGCGCCATAGGCAGCGTAACCACCACCGCGCCGGCCATCAGCAGCGACCAGTTGGTGGCGTCTAGTTGTTTAAGGATTTGCAAACCGACGGGCAGCGTATAAGTGGAGGGTCGGTACAGGTATAATACTGGATTGGTGAAATCGTTCCAGTAAAGGGCAAAAGCCAGCACAATCACGGCGGCTACGGTAGGAAGAGCCATGGGTATGGCTATCTTGCGCCAGGTAGTCCAGGCGTCGGCCCCCTCAACACGGGCGGCTTCGTACAGTTCCATAGGGTTACGCTGAAAGGTCCAATAGAAGAGCAGCACCAGCAGCGGGCTGCCGGCAGCGAAAGATGGCAGCACCAGCGACCAGAGTGAGGTGAGCAAACCCAGCCAGCGCAATATCTGGTAGCGAAAGAGCCAAACAGCCGGCGAAGGCACCATCATCAAGGCAATGGTCACGAACAACAGGCGGCTGCGCCACGGCTGGCGCAATTGGGATAGACCAAAACCGGCCAACGATGAGGTCAGCAAGGTCATGGGCACGGCAACGATGACCACCAGCAGCGAGTTGAGGGTATAGCGGCCCAAGGGTACCTGGCGGAATATCTCGGTGTAATTGCTCCACTGGGGATCGGCCGGCCACCATTCGATGGTCCTGGGCGGCGGCAGGCCAATCGGCCGCAGCGAGGCCACAATCATCCACCACAACGGCAAAATGAACAGGACGACAACGAGCAGGGCGGCGATTACATGCAGACCGCCGCGGGCTTTACGCGACATAACCTTGTTCGTCGAGACCGACCAGGTTGATGATGCCGATCACTAACATACCGGTCACGATGTAGGACACGACCAGCAGCGCCGCAGCCAGACCAAAGTCAAAGAAATCAAAGGCCAATTCATACAACAAAAGGGGCACATAAGTAGTGGCATAGTATGGCCCGCCGTAAGTCATCACAAAGGAAGCGATGAAGGTATTTTGCAGGCTGACTACCAGATCGCGCAGGGTCAGCAGCAACAGCCAGGGCAACAAAAGCGGCAAGGTGATGCGCCAAAAGGTATAGAAGACGCCAGCCCCGTCCACCCGCGCCGCCTCGTAGTAGGCTTTAGGGATTGTCCGCAGTCCCACCAACAGCACAACCATACCTTCACCAATGGTAAAAAGGGCCATGAGTACAAAGGCCATGCGGGTCGGGCCAGATTCTACCAGCCACTGCGGCTGCGGCAGCCCTAACCAGCCCAGGGCCAGATTAAGCGGGCCAAAAAGCGGATTGAGAATCCACAGCCAAAGCAGGGCGTAGGCGCCTTCGGGGATGATGGTGGGCAGGTAGACGGCCGCGCGTGAGCCGCTGAAAAAGCGGCGGCTGCGATGTAAGAGCAAGGCTATACTCAGCGCGCCCAGCAGACGGAAGGGTACAGCCAGGAAGATGAATTGCAACGAGTTCCTCAAGGACATACGGGCCAGGGGCGATTCCAGCAGGCGGCGGAAGTTGTCCAGACCAACCCAGCGCGGCGGCTCGATGGCGTTGTAGTGGGTGAAGGCAATGCCTACGGTTACCAGGGCTGGCAGCGCCACCAACAAAAACGATCCCAATAAAAAGGGAACCAGGAACAGGCACACCTGACCGTCATAGGAGGTCAGCAGCCAGGTCAAGAAACGGCGGTATGCGGCCGGCCGGATCGATTGGGTCTCTGAGGGTAATGTAGAAGACATAATGGACTTTTGAACTTGTTAACCAGAGAGGCGCAAGTCCGAAGAAGTGAGAAAATTGTACTGGGAAGCAAGGAGATGGTCAAAACGCCTTTATGAACAGCCACATACTCGCAGTGTTCGTTTGTGGCGGCCAGGCCATCTCTAACTCCCCCCTTGTTCCTCGTAAACCTCGTAAAACACAGAAACCGGGTTATGTGGCTTCATTTTACCTTTTTAGGCAAAAGCCAAAAGAAGCGCGATAACACCTAAAATCGTGGTAACAATGATGATATTCATAAGTACCCATTGCCAAACCGGCTGTTTCCGCCTGGCAACGGTAAAGATGAACCAACTTGTTAAACTGGTCATGCTTACCATGAACGGCCAGGCAAAACAGTTAAAAACCAGATACGCGGGCATAGCGGCCGACATGCTCATGTAGCCATTTAGCGCAATCAGCGAGAAAACAACGAAAATGACGCTCATGGTGATTGCAGCGATGACAGAAATAATCAATGCAATTAGCCAAACAATCATATTGATCTCGACGCTATTTACCAGGCTGACAGAGCTAATTAGCCGCTGGCGTTGACCCGGGTGGGCGCGATTTTGTAGATGACGCGCTCTTCGCCGGGGCTGTTGTAAGTGAACGGCCGTCCGAAATAGAGCTGCGCCAACTGGTTGATGTGATCGTGGGCTGCCTCCCCCTCCACGATTTCTACCACCGTACCGCGCACCTCCAGCCAGCGGTAAGGATTGCGGGGGTCGAGAGCGGTGATGGCTGTAAACGGCCGTTCCCGCAAATTATGATCTTTCTGCCGACCTTTGGCCGAGTTGACCCACACCTGGTTGCCCACGCGGCTGCACCACACCGGCGTCGCCTGAGGGCTGCCGTCGGGCATCAGTGTCACCACCACCACGACAACCGGGCCGTCTAGTAAATCGAAATGAGATTCAGGAATCGTTGCTGTCATTGTCTGAGCAAGTTGTACCCATGAATAGCTTTTGAGGCAAGAGGGGGATGGTCTAAAACGGCCGTTTCCCCCCACAATCCCCCCTTCATCCAAGATGCATCCGGCGCTGCTTGGCACAAATACATGTGCGATGGAAAATAGGAGGGAAATAACGGAAAGCAGACAAGAATGAAATACAACACTAGAGGGGACTGAATGATCTATCAATCCATTTTTCGGCCTGATTTATTTGCAGGGCAAACGATACTTGTGACGGGCGGCGGCAGCGGCATTGGCCGGGCGGCGGCGCATGAACTGGCCTCTTTGGGGGCGCAGGTGGTGATTGTGGGACGCAAGCTGGAGAAGCTGGCACGGGTGAAGGCGGAGATTGAGGCGGCTGGAGGACTGGTAACGGCTACTTCGGCAGGCTCAGTACAGGCGATTCCCGCCAACATCAAAGTCGAAGCAGAAGTCATCGCCCTTTTCGATCAAGTATTAGCCGAACACGGTCAGATTCATGGCCTCGTCAACAACGCCGGCGGGCAGTTCGCCAGTCCCGCCGAATTTATCTCACTCAAGGGCTGGACGGCCGTTTTGGAGACCAACCTCACCGGTACTTTCCTCATGTGCCGCGAAGCCTACAACCGGGGCATGAATGTCCACGGCGGGGCTATCGTCAACATGCTCATGGAAAATACGCGCGGCTTCCCCGGCATGGCCCACTCCGCCGCCGCCCGCGCCGGCATCGAAAATCTGACCAAAACCCTGGCTGTGGAATGGGCGCGTTCTGGCGTGCGCGTCAACGCCGTCGCCCCCGGTCTCATCAACTCCAGCGGCCTGGAAAACTACCCGGAAGCCATGCGCCCCATCATCGAGCAAACCATCCAGGACACCCCCGCCAAACGCATGGGTACGGAAAGCGAAGTAGCGGCCGTCATCACCTTCCTGCTCTCGCCCGCCGCCGCCTATATCAGCGGCGAGTCGATCAAAATCGATGGCGCCGGTTCTCTCTGGCGCAAAACCTGGCTCATCGAAGATCACAAAAACGCGCCATTGCCGTATAATGGATTTACAGACAGCGATTGAAGGAGCAGAAATAGATGAACCGATTTGATGAATTATCACGGCAAGTCATCCCCATCCTCAAACCCTACGTTAAAATGATTGCTGTGTTTGGCTCGTTTGCCCGAGGCGAGGAAACGCAAAACAGTGACATCGATCTCCTTGTCGAATTAAAATCACCAGACCAAAGACCCCCGCTTGGTTTGCAGTGGTTTACACTGGAAGAACAGTTAAGCCAGCAGGCAGGGCGTCCCGTAGAATTAGTCAGTGAAGAGGGGCTAAGCCCCCATATTCGCCCCTTTATCGAGAAAGAAAAGGTCATCCTGTATGTCGAAAACTGATCTTGTCTATCTGAAACACATTCTGGATGCCATTGGTCAGATTGAAGCATATTTGGAAGGTGTTTCAACCGACAATTTTTTGAGAGCAAAGCTGACTCAAGATGGTGTCATTCGCCAGTTAGAAATCATCGGTGAAGCCTGTAAACAAATTTCAGAACCGACAAAACAAACGTACCCTCACGTTTCTTGGGGGCAAATAATTGGTTTGCGGAACAGGCTCATCCATGCTTATTTCAGTATTAACCTGCAAACTGTTTGGGAAATCGCTGAAATCGATCTCCCTCCTCTCAAAGCAGAAATCTCCCAAATAATTAACGATTTAGAATCATAAGTCCTACCTTTATTCCCACAACAAGGAGTGGATCATGCAATTTTTACATGGCGGTGAACTGATTGCGCGGCAGTTGGCGGCGCAGGGGGTGAGCGCGATTTATGGCTTGTGCGGTGGGCATGTCGCGCCGATTTTTAACAGCTGCGCCGACAATGGCATTGCAGTGATCGACGTGCGCCATGAGCAGGCAGCCGGCCATGCCGCCGACGCCCACGCCCGCCTGACGCGCAACGTGGGTGTGGCGGTGGTGACGGCCGGACCCGGAGTGACTGATGCGGTAACGGCCGTTGCCAATGCCTACCACGCCCGCAGCCCCCTCCTCCTCATCGGCGGCGCCGCTCCCCTCAACACCCGAGGCCAGGGCGCGCTGCAAGAAATGCCCCAAACCGACATGTTCCGCACCTTCACCAAAGCCAGTTTCACCATCGAAAAGACGCAGGAGATTCCGGCAAAACTGCATGAGGCGTTTCAGTTGGCCTTAAACGGCCGTCCTGGCCCCGTGTTCATCGAAATCCCCATCGACATCCTCTATGGCATGCCAGAAGAAGTCAAACTCTTCCCCAAAGTCGTCGCCGAGCCGCTGGAACCGCCGGTCAGCGCCATGCAGCAGATTTTTGACCTCGTACGCGCCGCCCAAAAACCCATCCTCATCGCCGGCAGCCAGGTGTATTGGGACGAAGCCCACGACGTCCTGCGCGAACTGACCGACCAGACCGGCATGCCCGTGTATACCAACGGCGGCGGGCGCGGTACGCTGCC
>JAWOGU010000349.1:0-6007 GCA_046496595.1 Chloroflexota bacterium | reverse complement strand
GCACATGATGTCCGACTCGCAATTCGTGTTCTCGCTTGAGAGCCACTCGTCGTCGGTCGGCGTGTCCGTGATCATGAAGAAATAGTTGCTCGTGCCGTAAGCCGACGGCCAGTACGCGTTCCCGTCCACGTCGGTTCCGAGCGGCTTCTCGCGATCGCCCGAACCGAGCAGCAGGTAATACGTGCCGTTCTTCTCGACGATGTCCGGCATGAACATGAACTTGCGGTTGTCCGTGCAATCCCCAGGGGGCAGCGCCGGATGTGATCTTACGGGTGGTGCGCGGTGAACAAGTTGGCACCCGCTTTCCTGCCCTGGAAACGCCGCTGGAAAACCGCAAACGGTGGATTTTCGCCGGACCCAAACCGCCCGGCAGAGTGGTGATTGATGAAGGGGCGGCGCTGGCTCTAACGGGAAACGGCCGTTCCCTCCTGCCCGCCGGTATCATTCAAGTACACGGTCCCTTTGAGCGCGGCGACACCATCAGCATCCACAACCGCCAGCAAAAAGAACTGGCCCGCGGCATCGTCCGCTACACCAGCGACGAACTCAAGCGCCTGCAAGGCTGCCACTCCAAAGACATCGAAGCCCGTCTCGGCTACGCCTACGGCCCTGTCGCCGTGCATCGTAACGACCTCATACTCGTCTAAAAATCAAACAATCTCAATCCGTTATAAAGGAACCACTGCGCATGACCAACCTCTCCCTCATGGGCCAAAACGCCAAAGCCGCCAGCCGTATCCTGGCAACCCTCACCACCGACAAAAAAAATCAGGCGCTGTTCGCCATTGCCGCTGAAATCGAAGCGCAGGCGGCCGCCGTGTTGGCGCAAAACGCCCTGGACATCGAAGCCGCCCGCGCCAACGGCCTTTCCGACTCCCTCATTGACCGGCTGCTGCTCAACGAAAGCCGCATCAACGATCTGGCTGCCGACACGCGCAAAGTCGCCGCCCTGCCAAACCCCGTGGGCAGCGAAATCGAGAGCCGGATGCTGCCCAACGGCATGAGGCTCAGCCGCCGCCGCATCCCCATCGGCGTACTCGGCGTCATCTACGAAGCCCGCCCCAACGTCACCATTGACATCGCCACTCTGGCGCTCAAAACAGGCAACGCCACCATCCTGCGCGGCGGCAAAGAGACCCTGCACTCTAACCTCGCCCTGGTCCGGATCATCCAGGATGCTTTGGCCAAAGTGGGACTGCCCACCGCCGCCGTGCAGTACATCGACAATCCCGACCGCGCGCTCATCGGCGAACTGCTCCGGCTTGACCAGTACGTCGATATGATCATTCCGCGCGGCGGCTCCGGCCTGCACCGCCTGTGCAAAGAGCAAAGCACCATCCCCGTGATCACCGGCGGCATCGGCATCTGCCACCTCTATGTGGACGAAAGCGCCGATTTGGAACGCGCCGTGGACATCATCGAAAACAGTAAGGTCCAGCGCCCCAGCGTGTGCAACGCCCTGGACACCCTGCTCGTCCATCCCGCCGTGGCCCCGGTACTGCTGCCCATGGCAGCCAAACGTCTGGCTCAAAGCGGCGTGGAACTGCGCGCTGCCGGCGATGCCTACACCATTCTGACCGACAGCGAACACGGCTGCACCGTCATCCTCGCAGGTGAAGGCGACTTTGACCAGGAATGGCTGGGCCTGATTTTGGGCGTGCATCTGGCGGCAAACGTCGAAGAAGCCATCGCCTTCATCCAGGCTCACACCACCGAGCACACCGAGAGCATCCTCACCAATGACTGGACGAACGCCAACCGTTTTGTAGACGCCCTGAGTTCCTCGGCCGTTTTTGTCAACGCCTCCACACGCTTTAACGACGGCGGGCAGTTCGGGTTAGGCGCTGAAGTGGCGGTGAGTACGCAAAAACTCCATGCGCGCGGCCCCATGGGTCTGGCAGAACTCACCACCTACAAGTGGATTGGTTATGGCGATGGGCACATCAGACCGTGATCGGGTGGCGAGTGGCAGGTGGCGGGTGGCGAGTAGAACCGTTGACCTGCCACCTGCCGCTCGCCGCTTAAAACCCTGCTTTGCCATTCTCCGAATCGCGTGTAAAATGCGCCTGCCCAACATCTAGTATCTCTGCAACGACGCAAGTCATTAAATTTCACCCCACAATTGAGCCTGCTGAAAAAAGAACATATCTGCATCAAGAACCCGGTTTCTTCGGTAGACTCGCCATACCTTCTGGAGGAAATGCAAATGTCCATAAAAATACCCGGCCTCATCCTCAAACAGCTTTACACCTTAGGCAGTCTGGAAAACATGAATGGCGGTGTGCAGTTCTCGGTGAAAAACCGGCTGAGTGACGCGGCTCTCACCGGCATTACCAGTGTCAAGTTCGATGGCAGCGCCGTGGCGCTGGATGGCATTAGCATTTTGTTGGCAAACGGCCGTTCCCTGAAAGCCGCCGATATTTCCACCGATGACCCCATTCAGTTTCCCCTGCGTGAAGTCCTCATTATCCGCACCCAGGCCGGCTCGCTGCCAGAGGGCAAACACGCCATAGAAATCGCCTTCAGCGCCGCTCCCTTTGGTGACCTTAAACTCAAAGTAGAAGATACCATCACCAGCCAGTCCCCAGACCTGCCGCGCATTCCACGGGATAAAACGGACGACTACAACCCAGACATTATTGCTGAAAGGCAATCATTTTTAGAAGAGTTTACCGGGCAAAAAATCACCCATATTCGTGAATATTCCTTTGATCCGCACATCACCCAGGGCAACGTGGAACACTTCGTCGGCGTCGCCCAAATTCCGTTGGGGATAGCAGGCCCCCTCACCATACACGGCGAACACGCTCAAGGTGATTTTCTCATTCCATTGGCCACGGCGGAAGGAACACTGGTAGCCTCCTACAATCGCGGCATCAAGGTGCTAAACCTGAGCGGCGGCGTGATTTGCAGCGTGGTGGGCGACGCTATGCAGCGTGCGCCAGTCTTCTCGTTCAACAACGCCCGGGAAGCCCGCGATTTTTCCAAATGGGTGCAGGAAAATCTGGCGCAGGTGCGCGAAGAGGCGGAAGCCACCTCCAGCGTCGCCAAGCTGCGCGACGTAGACACTTATCTGGCAAGCCGCTTTGTCTATTTGCGCTTTAACTACACCACCGGGGATGCTGCCGGGCAAAACATGGTAGGACGGGCCACATTCGCCGCTTGCAGTTGGATTTTGGACAATTACCCGAGAGCAAACGAGATCACCCATTTCTTCCTGGAATCCAACTTTGCCACAGACAAAAAGGCGTCGCAGATTAACATTATGCGCACGCGGGGTAAGCGGGTGACGGCCGAATGCACAGTGAAACGAGACGTACTCATCAACCACATGCGCGTGGAACCGGAAAATCTCTTTTACCATTACGGCGTCGCCAACATTGGCGCCATTCTTTCGGGCGCCAACAACAACGGCCTGCATTCGGCCAACGCCATCACGGCCATGTTTATCGCGACGGGTCAGGACGTGGCGAACGTGTCGGAATCGTCGGCAGGCATTTTGTACACGGAATTGACTAAAGAAGGCGACCTGTATATGTCGATCACCATTCCGTCGCTGATTGTGGCGACGTATGGCGGCGGCGTCGGGCTGGCGACGCAGAAGGAATGTCTGGATTTATTGGGCTGTTATGGTCGGGGCAAAGTCAACAAATTTGCGGAGATTGTGGCAGGCACGGTGCTGGCAGGTGAAATTTCGTTAGGGTCGGCCATTGCCTCTTCGGACTGGGTATCGAGCCATGAGAAGTACGGGCGAAACCGGTAGTTGAAGGCGGAAAAGCGTGATGCGTGAAAAAACCTTACGCATCACGCTTCATGTATCACGCATCATTGATCGTCTCTCAGGCTTCTTTGACGTGGCCGTTGGCTTTGGCACGGTGGCGGATTTCCTGGCGGCGGACCTCGAGGGCTTCGTTGATTTCCTGGCTGGTTTTTTCGCCGCGTTCCACAAGCTGCTCGGAATAAGGCACGGCGTTTTCCACCGCGTCGGTGATGTTTTCCACGATAACGGCCGTTACGCCCAGGCCAAAAAGAAGTGTTTTACGGGCGGCGCCAATCATCGTGCGGCATACTGCACTGGTTTGTTCTTTTAGTGTCATTGTTTTCCTCGCTCACTGATATGCCAAAAATATAACGCGCCGCGTCACGGGTGTCAAGATGGACAAGAGATTGGAGATGAGAGATTGGAGATTGAAAACTCACCTGATCTCCAGGCTGTAAGGGCGTAAAATTTTACGCCCTTACAAGAAGACGGAGGGTTCGATCTACGAATCTCAATGACGCCTATTATTCCCAAGTTCCGCGGAACAGTTCCGCAACCGCTTTGCGGTGGGTGCATGCCGGTGCTACACTCCTTCTCTTATGGAAACAATAACAGGCAAACTCATACTCAAACCAGGCCGGGAAAAGCCGGTAAACAATCGACATCCCTGGGTGTTTTCAGGCGCTATCCAGAAAATTGACGGCGACCCCTCGCCGGGGGATCTGGTGCTGGTGCTGGACGCCAACGGCCGTTTTCTAGCCACCGCCTATTACAATCCCCACTCCCAAATCCGGGCGCGTATCCTCACCTGGACCGACGAAACCATCGACGACGCCTTCTGGCAGGCAAAAATTCAGCAAGCCGCCGCCGGACGCGCCCTGCTGGCGCTGGAACCGGCGACCAGCGCCTACCGCCTCATCAACGCGGAAGCCGACGGTCTGCCCGGCCTCATCGTAGACAAATACGGCGACTTCCTGGTGATGCAGTGCCTGACACAGGGCATCGACCGGCGCAAAGAACTGTTAACGGCCGTTCTCGCCGATACGTTCCACCCCCGCGGCGTCATCGAGCGCTCCGACGCCAATGTGCGCGCCAAAGAAGGGTTGGCCGACGAAACCGGCCTGCTGTGGGGCGAAGCGCCGCCGGACATCGTGACCATTCAGGAAAACGGCCGTTCCTTTGGCGTCAATCTCCTCACCGGGCACAAAACCGGCTTTTACCTGGACCAGCGCGACAACCGCGCCCTGGTTTGCCGTCCCGAGTTCGTGCGCGGCCGCGAAATTCTCAACGTGTTTGCCTACACCGGCGGTTTTGCCGTCTACGCCGCCCTGCACGGCGCGGGGACCATCGTTAACGTGGACAGTTCGCGGGAAGCGCTGGAGCAGGCGGAGCTAAACATGGCGCTCAACGGGCTGGAACGGCCGTTGGACGAATACTTGTTGGGCGACGCCTTTGCCGTGCTGCGCGACTACCGGGATAACGGCCGTTTGTTCGACATGGTCATCCTGGACCCGCCCAAATTCGTCCACAGCAAACAAGACATCGACAAAGCGGCTCGCGGTTACAAAGACCTGAACTGGCTGGCCCTGCGCCTGCTCAGACCGGGCGGCCTGCTGGCGACTTTCTCCTGTTCCGGCCTGTTAGACGCCGACCTCTTCCAGAAAATCATCTTCAGCGCCGCCATCGACGCCGGCCGCACCGTGCAAATCCTCCACCACCTGCACCAGGGACCAGATCACCCCACCCTGCTCACCTTCCCGGAATCGGCTTACCTGAAAGGGTTGTTGTGCCGGGTAGTTGATGAGGGGTGAAGATGAAACGGCCGTTTCCCCCCACCACCACCAGATTGAACCAATTTTGGAGATTGGTTCAATCTTTGGTCGTTCCCATCCCATCTCCTGGAAAAACTTTGTGAACTGTGGGCAGAACGGCCGTTTCCACTCCACCACCTGGCTAATTTTCATGAACTACGGGCAGAACAACCGTTCCCACCCCATCCCCTGTATAAATTTCAAAAGCTGTGGGCAGAACGGCCGTTATCCGTTCCCCGTTCTCTTCGAGGACGTGTATAGTTGCCAAAAATCGTTAAATGGCGTCTGTGATAATCTGGAAGAGGGTGGCGGCGTCCAGGTCTTTTTTATCAACAAAAGCGGTGGCGCCTGCTTCCAAACCCCGCCGGTGGAATTCCCTGTCCGGGTAGGCGCTGATCAAAATAATACGTGTCTCCGGCGCTTCCGCGCGAATGAG
>JAWOGU010000258.1:0-2790 GCA_046496595.1 Chloroflexota bacterium | reverse complement strand
GGTGTTTTTTTTATTATTTTTAAGTCTTCCCGCCAGGAACGGGTAGCCACATAATAGGCATCAGAAATCAAAGTGTCATCCAGGCTGCTGCCCGGCATGGTCTGAAGATACCACAATCCGGTAAATCCGGGTTGATATTCGTTTCTTTTCTGCTGCCAGGCTTCGGTGATGTGCGCTGCTTCCGTGGCAGTAAGGGCTTTGACGCCAACCAGATGGAGGTCGCCTTTGAGGACGTTCCAAAGTTCAGGCAGCCGGTGTCCTTCCCATTTTTCTAACCAATGACCGATGGGGGTATAACGGCCGTTTTCCTTCCGTGTATAAAACCTCAACAAAGCAAGCGGAGGCAGCGTCTCGCTCCGATTTCCGGCATAAATAGAGGCCCAGCCGCCTAAACGCGGCGCTCTGTAAAACACATGCCCGCTCGTGAGCAAACACAACAAAGCCAGCGGCAGCGTCACCACCAGAGAAAGCAAAATCAAAATCAACGCCAAAAAAACATCCCACACCCGCAGCAAACGGCTGTCTAAGATAGTCGTATGCGCCTCGTCCAGCAAAAAAGTGTCTACCACTTCCGTACTTTGCGACGTGATCAAATCGACCACCGTCCTCTTGTTCACAAAACGCCGGTCCACGTTGACAAGCTGGCCCACATATGTATGCGCCAAAACCGTACTGTGGCAGATCGTAGCGCCATCATCAATCACCACATGAGAGCCAATTACAGCGTCCGGGCCTAACTCCACCTCGGAACCAATCTGACAATTGTCACCCACATACACCGGCGGCGATAACCGCGCAGAGGGATGGATCATGTGATTGCGCCCGACCCAAATTCCCGGCGCAATTTGCCGCCCTTCTACAGCAGGGTAAGCCAGAGCAGGCCAGCCAATCAAAAGTTCTGTATTGCCCCAGGCGCTCCTCAGAATGTGCCGCTGTGCTTCATGATAATCCTGAAAGGTGGCAATCGTATTCCAGTATCCGTGTGTTTCAAACCCTGCAACTTTTAAGCCAGCCGCTTGCAGCGCCGGCAAGAGCTGCGACTGAATATCAAAGGTAGTGCGGTCCGGAATGTAGTCAAAAACCTCCGGCTCAAAAATATAAACGCCGGTATCGTACCAACAATCGGGAGCCGCTTCAGAAGCCCCTTCGGCCATAGAGACGGCGATAGAAGCTAATGAAATAGTCGCCGATCCCGCCGCGCCTTGACGATGCACCACGACAGTGGCGCTGTTATTGTTTTGACGGTGAATACGAACCGCCTCAGCCAGATCTACATCCACCATGGCATCGGCCGGCAGCACCACACACGTTTGGCCGATGGCTGACTGCGCCCATTTGACAGCGCCGGCATTACCCCAGGCTTCGCGCTGCAAAAGATAATCCATGCTCACACCCCAACGCTGCCCTGTGCCGAAATAAGCCTCCACATGACCGCTGAGGTGATAGAGACTCACCAACTGCTCTTTAAAGCCTTGTCGCGCTGCCTGCTCAACCGCGTAAAGCATAATGGGACGATCCACCACAGGCAGCATAGGCGCTGGGATGTCTAGCGTGATGGGCTGTAATTTTGTATTTTCACCGGTGGCGAGTAGTAAGACCTGTACATTTTCCATGCAGCAATTTCTAAACCATGTGAGTGACTGGGCACTGACGTTTTTATTCCCCTTTATGGGTAAAGACGCCCCGACGGGGCGTCTTTATGCTCGATAAGAATTCAATTTTCGCCAGACTCCAGTTGGCAGCTTGATGTGAGCAAACTATTCTAACGCAGCATCCACATCGCTGTAAAGCGACAATACCTTATCAAACCGAACCATTTGCATAACGCGCATGACATCATCAGAGCAGTTGGCGACGCGCAGTGCGCCTTGCTGCTCGTTGGCGGCTCGATTGATTTGCGCTAGGGCCGCTAGACCGGCGCTGGCCAATAAAGTGGTATCCGACATATCTAGAATGATATTGGGGCTGCTGGCCAGCCATTCCCGGCTTTTATCTGCCAATTCGGGCGCGGTGATGGCGTCTAAGCGGCGCGGGGTGCGGTACACAGCCCAGTCTGTGGCTAAGACTTTGACAGGTTCCTGATTTGCGGATGGCGCTGCCCGTGGCTCACCAGCCGCCTGGGGCATGGGCGCCGTCTCAACCAGTCGCTCCGGCTGGGAATAGGGCATGGTCATGCCGCTTTCTACATTCTCAACCAGGACAAAAAATTGATCCAGGCGGAGCAGCTTCAGGGATTGCAGGATAGTGGGCGGCACGGCGGCTAACAGCACGTCTCCGCTGGCGTCCCGCGCTTGTTTCGCCAAACCCACCAGGGAGCCGATGGCGGAGCTGTCTAAGAAGTCGGCGCGAGCCAGATTGATGATGATATGAGAGGTTTGGGACAGCGCTTCCTGGGTTTTGACGTTAAAATCACCGAAATTACTGACGGTTAACTGCCCTTTGACAGTGAGAACGGCCGTTCCCCCCACCAGCACCCAATCCGTATCAGGCAAAACGGCCGTTGGCGTCTGCCCACGCCGCATCGCCCACCACTGACGCACAAAAAACGCGCCATAATTCGTCAGGTCCACCGCATACCGCTTCCACAAACGGCGTGGTTCCTGGATTAAACGATAAGACCACTCTAAACCGGTGCGCTGCATCCATTCAGGGGCGCGTTTGGTATTGCCAGCAATAAAATCAAGCGTCCCGCCAATGCCAATCATCACCGGCACGCCCAATTCACGGCCATACATGCCTATCCACTTTTCCTGTTTAGGATTGCCAAACGCCACCAAAAGAATATCAGGT
>JAWOGU010000254.1:0-7739 GCA_046496595.1 Chloroflexota bacterium | reverse complement strand
AGGGAAAGGGTGGTGGGAATGATTGGTACCAGGAGGTAGTCTGCCGCATTAAAGATGTTTTCCGCCAGAATATTGATGGTGGGCGGACAGTCTAGAAAAATGTATTCGTAGGCTGTGGTGAGGGGTTTAAGGGCTTTACGCAAACGGGTGGTGGGTTTTTTCTGATCGTAGAAACTCAAATCAAGATTGCGGTGGGAAAAATCGGAGGGCAGGATGTCTAAATTGGCGTAGTCGCTGCCTTTGATGGAATCCTCGATGGCCTGGCCTGGGGTGGTGAGGCCGCGCGCTTTTTTCTTGATCTTGGGCTGGACGCGGAAGTGGAAGGTAGCGGAACTTTGCGGATCAAGGTCACACAGCAAGCTAGGTGCGCCGGATTGGGCAGCGAGGTAGGCAAGGTTAACGGCCGTTGTCGTTTTGCCGACGCCGCCTTTATTGCTGTAAATGGCGATGATTGTCATAGCTAAAGCCCTTCCTTGGGGACTATTTCTTGTGCTGGGGTGCAAATAATTCTGTGAACAGTGCCTCATTCTTTTTGTTGGCGAAACTAGAGAATGTGGTGGCAAACTCGCTTTTTACTGCTTCCCGTTTTTGATGCAGATCGCCAACCAGGCAGCCAATGGCAATGAGCGCGTCGCGGGAGGTTTGTCCGCGAATGGGCATCTCGCGGGCGACGTGCAGCAGGTATGTTTCTTGCACGGTGTAATCGTTGAAATTCCCCAGATTATTTTGTAGTTGCTTGAGCTGCCGTACGATCTGGCCAATTTTTTCCGGTGGAAACAGGCTGGCGAAAAACTCTATCAGGTAGCGCAGTTTTTTGCATTCAATGCGTAAACTGTGCAGGTGTTCATCCCGGTTGTCCTTGAGGATGAGACGACCTTTTTTGATGACGCGCCGATAGTGTTTGTTAATGCGTTGTTGAGCCAGTTCTAAGATAGGCAGGGTGGCGTTAACGGCCGTTTCCCCTTCAACCGCCTCTTCTTCCAAAAACAATTCCCACTCCTGCATGATGCGCAGATACTCAGCCGATTCCAGCCCGGCAGCCACCGCCTGTTGGGCTTCTGCTCGTTTTTCTGCCAAATATTCAAATAAGGGATGGATGTCCCCTTGCAAAAATTCAGGAAGCTGGCTTTTATATTCCTCTTCCGCCAACAAATACACATCCAGATCACGCAGTTGGTTAGAGAGCGCGCCAATAAATTTGAAATCCTGCTTGAACCGCTGCGTGGGCGCTTCCGGGAAAACTGCCTTAATCTGGCTGAGTGCGGACCGCGTGCGCCGCACAGCCACCCGATAATCATGCAGGAATTCCGTGTCTATGTCCTGCTTGATGTACTCCTCATTCATTTTCATGATCTGCAATTGAGAGCGCAAAATGAGATTGGCGGCAGCCTGTGCCTGCATATCAGGCCGCAGGCTGATGTTGAACTTAATCGAGTAGCCCCCAGGCGTGACACTGGCTGCCGCCAGCAGCGCCGGTACAAGGGGGGCGTCGCGTTCCCGGAACCCCGCCTCCGCGAAAATCCGGCATACCTGCTCCGCCTCTTTTGCGTAGCCACGCACGGCATCCACCGACACCACATGCAGCAGCGGTTCGGCTTGCGCCTCTTTATGGGCATCGTAGATCTCAAGCGTGACAAGCGCCACTGTTTTTTCATCTTCGTTGAGGACTCGGTAGACGCTTTTCCGGCGGTAGAGGGTTGTTCTGGGGAGGAGAGCGCGCACGCCGATAAGGGGCGCCAGCGTGGTGCGCAGTAAGCCGGGCGGCAGATCCCAGACAAACTGCGGCGTTTCGCTCAAAACGTATTGGTCTACTGTGTTTTGCCGGTTCCAGTTGTGCAGGGAGTACAGTTCGCCAATTTGGATGATGGCTAAGGCGTTTTCGTAAAGACGCCAGTCGAAGGTGTCGTAGAACGTCAGACGTTCGTTGGTGGGAGTTTCGGCAGAGATTTTTGTTTCATGTGCAAGGAGTTCTTCCACTTGTTGAAAGCTGTTGCTTTCGGGTGGATAAAACTGTGTCATGTGGCGCTCCAGGTTCTATGCGTGCTGCGACCCGTTAAAAGTCGTCGCATCCTTGGTAAGCAGTATTCGCCTGGATAGTACCACAGGTTAGTCGTCAGAAAAAGACGAGAATAACAAGCGGACTACAAAAGTCTATTCAATGGCAGCCAGGGCCAGTTCGAGGAGTCTTTTGTAGTCCATCCAAGATTTTAAACCGTGCCATCAAGCTTCTGGCGTCAGTTCCAAGAGGGATGTCCAGGCCTGTTCTTCCTGGTCGGCGATGGCCTGGATGGGTTGTTGGCATTCGGCGAGGTGACTGGCGGGGTTGGCGGCTTCTGACGCGCGCTTGCACCAGTCCGCCACTTCTTCCCAGGCGTCGCCGATGACCTGGAAGGCGTGGGCAGCGGTTTCATAGCGGGCATCTTGCAGCAGAACGGCCGTTTCGCACAAAAAGCGGCTGAGCATATAACGGAACGCGCCGCCGCCGGAACCACCAACCGGACTGACAAAGATATAGGTGTTGAACAGCGCCCATTTCAGTTCTTCCGGGCTGAGCAGTTGGGACCATTTGGGCAGGGAAACGGCCGTTTTGCGAATCCCCTTCACGCCCATATTGCTGATAGGTGGATTAACCATGAGGGCGGCCATGTTTTTGATAGCGGTACGTAGTTCATCCGGCCTGGGCTGGCGTTTGTGGCTGAAATCAAAGGTGTACCACCGGTTCTTGGGCGGGAAGGGTTTGAACGTGGACCCCCGCGCTTTTTCCAGGTCGGCCAGCGGCACGGGGTACAGGCCGTCCCGCTCGGCGATGAGCACGCTATCCGTCTCGGCGTCATACCCGCAGGCCACGACGGCGTGACCGCCAAAGTGGTATTCTTCCCCGCCAAAGTCAAAGTAAGGCAGAAAACCCATGTCCACTTGCAGCATCGCTGGCTGCCCGGCGGCGAGGATATCCAGCAGCGCTTTTTTTGCTTTGCTGCTGCTGGCGGTGGCAAAGCTGGCGGCTGTCACGCCGCTGCGCTGCGCCGCCAGCTCTTCCATGCTGGGCTTGGGCTGCGCCCTGCCGCCGATGAATGGAATACCTCCCTTCTGGTGCCAGTAGATGTAGCCGACGCCTTCGCCGAGACCCAGCAGCATCTCTTCGCTGAGGGGGTGCCCGTTAAAGCGGTAAACGTGGGCCATGGAACCGCTGACGCAGTGATGGGTGTAAAAGTTTTCAAAGCCGGGGATGGGTTGCATGGTAATTGACTCCTTTTATGATTGATATCGCTGTATTCTTTTTTCAATACGAAGTACTAAGAACGTCAGCCAGGGCGACGGCCGTTTCTTGTCGGCAAAGCTCCACTTCTTCCAGGCGGTGTACATGCTGGCAGGAGTGTAACGGCCGTTTTCATCTGCTTGGCTGGTGATGGCGCCGATCATTTCCTGTAAACGGGGGTCCGCGTGGGTGAAGGAGAAGCGGCTCAACACCTCCGTGACGTGCAAAATGTCGTACCAGACGAAGGGGTATTTGAGCTTGCGGTAATCGGACCCGACGCCAAACAGGTAGAATTTGCGCTCGGCGGCGCGCTGCCAATGTCCAAGCAGCATCTCCGCGCCGGCGTGGACGGCCGGACTGTCTGCCAGCGCCGGTATCTCGGCCAGCGCCTTGAGCGCGTACACGTTGGCGATGGGGCAGGGATCGCTTTTGCGCCCTGGTCCGCGAAAGCTGCCCAGTTCTGGCGCGGCGTTGCAGCCCCAGCCGCCTTCCGCCACCAGACTGACGAGATGGGAAACGGCCGTTTGCACCCGCGGATCGTCTTCCAACCCTAATTTGAGCAGGGTATAGAGCAGAGTAGGAGCGTCGCAGTTCATCCACACCCAATGTTCGCCATCCACGCCGCCAAAGCTTTTGTACAACTGAACTTGCGTTTGGAACGCGCCCTCGGTCGACTGATGCGCCAGGATGCCGTCTACGGCAGCGGCCACGCCGGGATCGTCGCGGCGCAGACCAAAATCGGCCAGGGTGCTGAGGGCGTAGAGTGGATGCCGGGCGTCCTTGTGGTTTTTAAGAGCGTAACCCGGCCAGGAAACGGCCGTTTCCACCAGTTCTTGCACCAGCGGATGGGCCAGCATGGCGGCGCGGGCGGCCTGCACGTCGGCATGGTCCGGCGGCAGGCCAAGCAAATCTACCAGTGTGCGGTAACGAGTCCACGGCTCGTCTGTGTTCAGCAGCCATTCTATTTGTGATGAATTTGTTGATATGGGCATAAGCTCCCTCACTCGCTGATTTATACAGATTACTCTTTATACTGCTCTGCAACGGCCGTTGCCCACTCGTGCAAAGTCTGGCGCAGGACTGCCGGCGCCAACACCTCCACCAGCGGACCGTAGCTCAAAATGGTGCTGGCGGCGTAGTTCATATCCTGTGCGCCAAAGGTGACGATAAGCGATCCGTCCGGTTGGGGAGACATGGACTGCCAGTAAGAACGGCCGTACTCCGCCAGAAACACCCCTTCCGCTTGAAAGCGCATTGTCACCTCCAATTGAGACGGTGAATCCGGTTCCATCGCCAGATAGGCATACACGTCAAAATCCGGCGGAATCGTGAACGGCTCGCTCAACAGGATCAGCTCGTTGATGCGGTCAACGCGGAAGGAGCGGAGGGCCTGGCGCAGATGGCACCAGCCGATGGCGTACCACCAACCTGACCGATAAACCAGGGCATACACGTCCAGCTCCCGCTCCACCGGTTCCGGGCGCTGCTGGCCCTGATACCACAGACGCGCGCGCCGCCGTTCCCGCGCGGCCTGCCGCAGTTTCTCCAACAGCGGCATCATCGGCGACTGTTCCGCGCGGTGCATGTTTGCCGCAATGAGGGCGCGGCCGGCCCAGGCCGCTTCCTGCCGCTGTTCCTCCGGCAGCACGTTGTCCAGTTTAGCCAACGCTCCCCGCGCCGCCTCTTCATACAACTTGCCCCACACTTCACTCACCAGGCTGAGACCCAACTGCACGGCCACGGCCTCTTCCGGCGTGAAGATCAGCGGCGGCATCCGGTAGCCTCTGGTCAGAGAGAAACCGCCGTTGCGCCCGCGCTCGGTGTAGAGCGGAATGCCCATCTCTTCCAACATGCCCATGTAGCGGTGCAGCGTGCGTTCAGACACGCCCAGTTCGGCGGCTAAATCGGCCGCCCGCTGGTTAGGCTGCCGCTGCAAGAGCATGATCAGGGTGATGAGCCGGGTTGCGGTATGTGACATGACAGTAGTTTAGCGCAGAATCATGTCAGTTTGTGTCATATTTTAAGTGAGGGTAAACACGGCGCTGACGGACTGCGGCGCGCCCAGCGCCAACCCTCGCGTCCCGGGCGAACAGCCGCCCACCGTCAGCCGGAAAGCGCCCGGTTCCAATTGGCAACGGCCGTTATCGTCCACAAACTGCATCATCTCCGGGGTGATGGTAAACGAGATGGTCTGGCTTTCACCAGGCTGCAAATGCACCCGCTCAAAGTCAACCAGTTTATGCAGGGGGACAGGTACAGAAGCTTTGAGGTCGCTCAGGTATAGCTGCGCCACTTCTTCGGCGGCGGCGGCGCTCTGGTTGGTGAGGGTGAAACGGCCGTTTACCTCTTCCCCACTCCTCACCTCAGCCGGCAGCGCCAGATCAGAATAAACAAACTGCGTATAACTCAGGCCAAAGCCAAAGGGATAAAGCGGTTCCGCCTGGCTGTAGCGGTAGGTGCGGTTTGCCATGGCGTAATCTGTGAAGGGCGGCAGATCCGCCAGCGACTGCGGGAAGGTCAGTGGCAGTTTGCCTGATGGCGCTCGTTTGCCAAACAGCACGTCGGCAACGGCCGTTCCGCCCGCCTGTCCCGGATACCACACCCAAACCACCGCTTCCACCAGGTCCGCCAGTTCACCCAGCGTAATGGGGCTGCCGCCAAACAGCACCAGCACGATTTTGGCTCCGTGTTCGGCCAGTTTTTTCAGGTACGTCACCTGCACCGCCGGCAGACCAATATCCAGCCGATCCCCATGCGCTGCCGTCAAAATGGCGTCGCCTTCCTCACCTTCCAGGGCGGGCGTCAGACCCATGCAGGCAATCGTCACGTCGCTGGCCGCCGCTTCCCACACCGTCCAATCATGCGGATTGCGGTGCGGCTCGGTGAGGGCGCAGCCCAGGCGGTATTCCACCTTCACGCCCTCCGGCGCCGCGCCGACCAGGCCGGTCAGCAGCGTTGTCATGGTGTCCGACACGCCGTGATAGTTGCCCAGCAGCACATCTAGCGAGGCGGCGTTTGGCCCGACGATCAGGACAGTCTGCACATCCTGGTGAATGGGCAGTATCTCGTTTTTGTTTTTGAGCAGGACGATGGATTTAACGGCCGTTTCATACGCCAACGCCTGGTGATCGGGACAATTCACCACCGACATCGGTATTGAGGCATACGATACCTGTTCCGCCGGGTCAAACATGCCCAGCTTAAAGCGCGTCGCCAGGGTGCGCGCCAGCGCCTGATCAATTTCGGCTTCCGTAATCAAGCCGCGCGTCACCGCTTCGCCCAGATGCTCGTAGGTACACATGCAGCTCATGTCGCAGCCATTTTTGACCGCCAGCGCGGCGCTTTCGGCGGCGTCGGCCGTCACCTGATGGTGCAAATGCAAATCGTTGATCGCGCCGCAGTCGGACACGACGTGGCCCGTAAAACCCCATTCCTCGCGCAAAATTCTTTGCAGCAAAAAGGGACTGGCGCAGCAGGCTTCGCCGTTGGTGCGGTTGTAAGCGCCCATCACAGCTTCGACGTTGGCTTCCGTCACCAGTTTTTTGAAGGCGGGCAAATAGGTGTCGTGCAAATCACGCAGAGAAACGCGGGCATCAAAGGTATGGCGCTCCCCTTCCGGGCCGCTGTGTACGGCGTAATGTTTGGCGCAGGCGGCGGCCTTCAAATAGACGGGGTGATCGCCCTGCAAGCCGCGCACAAAGGCCGCGCCCATTTCGCCGGTGAGTACCGGGTCTTCGCCCCACGTTTCCTGCCCCCGTCCCCAGCGCGGATCACGGAAGATGTTGACGTTGGGCGACCACATGGTGAGACCCTGATAGATGAGAGAACGGCCGTTTCGCCGCACCGCCTCATGATATTTTGCCCGCGCTTCATCCCCTACAGCCGAAGCTACCTGTTCAATCAAAGTGGGATCCCACGTCGCCGCCATGCCAATCGCTTGCGGAAAAACAGTAGAACGGCCGTTGCGGGCCACCCCGTGCAGCGCTTCATTCCAAAAATTATAAGCGTGCAGTCCCACATGCGGCACAGCCGGGGCGTCATTGCACATCTGGCTGATCTTCTCCGCCAGCGTCATGCGGTTTAACAAATCCTCGACTCGTTGCGCCAGCGGCGCGGACGAATTCAAATACAAGGGCTGCGAGTTTGCTGCGTTTTCTGTCATATTCACCTCAATCCACCATTCCTTCACGTTAAATCATCGCACTACTTTTGCAGTTTTTATAAAATCAGAAAATAGGACACGGATAAACACAGATAAACACGGATATTTGCCAATCTATCCAACAAATCTGTGTTAATCCGTGAAAATCCGTGTCCTAAATCGAAAAGTGCAAACACAGTGTATCGTTCCTCAGCGTCAGATCATCGTTCCTCAACGTCAGATCACCGTGCCGAGGCCTCGCCCAGCTGGGCCCGGGCTTCTTCGGAGACGTAGGGACAGGCGCCTAGTTCCGCTTTGCCGGACGCCAGGTTCATTGCAAAG
>JAWOGU010000748.1:0-4202 GCA_046496595.1 Chloroflexota bacterium | reverse complement strand
TTTACGCGAAGGATCGGGATGAAGGGGGCAGCGCAGTGTCACGCGCGTCCCTTGAGGCCGCATTTCCAAGCATTTGTAATCATTCATCAATAGCACGCGCCCATTCATTGTATCTCCCTGCCCCAAAACGACGACTCCGGGTAAGATCGTTGATGGACAGGCCGTTATCGGCTGCTTCCAACAGCAGATCGCACTCATTACAGCTTCACAGATCCGGAACTGACCACGGCATCCTCGGTGACGTTTCGCATGAATGGCTAGACCATAGTTGGTTGCATCAGGGTTGCTGACCATCAGGCTTACCAACTCCTTCTGCGGGGCATCATCTGGCATAATGGGCTTTTGGAGCCACTGCACATAGATAACATCAGACCTTATCCTCACAAACTTACCAACCATTTCAAGCAACGAAAAATATCAAGCACTTCGCTAATCTTACCCTTGCCACAACACATAACCGCGCTCAAACACTGAGCATCTTCCTTTCAGGAGCAACCCGTGGCAGTACAAGGGTGATCACCGTCCCGCCTCCGTCTCTCTCTTTTATATCCAGCCGCCCCCCAGCTATTCTGGCCCAGCGGTGCATGTCTACTACGCCTACCCCGCAGTTACGCAGCAGGTTCAATAAAGATTGGGTAGCCACACCTGGCCCTATTCCATCATCCTCGACAATAAGCAACAATTCATCCTCGCAACGCACAGTCACATCAACCTGACGGGCCTGTGCATGTTTGTTGATGTTGTTCAGCGCTTCGATCAACACATGGTAGTAGGCCCGCTTTACCAGATCCGAGACCTTTTGACTCTTATCCACATGCAAATGCAAACGGACCTCTATTTCCTCATTTGTTTCGCCAAAGCCTCGCACCACCTGCCGTGACAACCAGTGGATGTTCTCCACCAGAATCCGTGGCCGTAAGTCGGCGATAATGCCCCGCAAATCCTGGGAAACTCCACCAATTTCGCTCCTCACATACCTTACTTCTGACGAATCATCCATCAGTTCCAACCGTCGCTGCACATTGGTTAGTGCGTGCAGCGGCCGGTTATGGATTTCGGTGGCAATTTCTTGCCGCTGCATCTCTTTTTCATAAATCACGGTTTCTGTCAAACCATGCAACATCTCCATCAAGCTTAGCACCTGCAGGCTAAAGGCCAGCGTGTCGGTCACATCTCGGAGCAAGCGCACCTGACGGTCGTTGAAATATCCATTGACCGGAGAAGCCAATAAAAACAAACCGGTCACTTCTTCCCCCACCATAATGGGCAATGACAGTTCAACCCAGTCCGGCAGCCCCTCCATCTCTTCCTGGGTACGGGAACGCAAGCGAAATGTTGAGCGGTCTGTTACAGAGATGGTGAACGGGGATGTGTTTCCGGCTAACCATCTGTAATGGTTATCTTGCTTTACCAACACAGCTATTTGCGGTATTTGTAAGTGGGCGGTTATTTGCATCACCGCCTCTGTCACGGTTGCCGGTTCAGGGTCGGCCGATAGGCGAGTCTTTGCCGCCCTTAACACGACCTCCCCCGGCAAGTACCGCCCATAAGTCAACATGTCTACATAGGTCTGCACCGATTTCTGCCCACTGACGGCAATGCCAAATAGAAGCATGGCCCAAAAACCCTGACTGATAGCACTGAAATCCTTTTGGAAAACCGTGATCAGTAAGTAGGCGCCAGTGGCATACGCCATGACGAAGAACAGGATGAGGACGGCTACGGTAATAATCTGGCTGAAAATGTTATCCAGCTCCAGATACCCTTGTCGATGCAGGACGAAGAAATAAGCAGCTGGAATAAGCAGCAAGAAACTGTAAATAAAGGGAAATGGTGCAAAAGTAATCGCTGTAACCGGCAGTATCACGAAGAAAAACAGCGGCGTGACGGCTAGTCCAAAACAAACGAGTAAGATGAGCAGCTGCTGGCGTTCATAAGACAACTTGTTCAGGCGCAGCAGACGGACAGCCAACACCGCAACGGCCGTTACCAGGCTCAGCCCCGTCAACACAGTCAGGATGGTCTGGTTGCTCACACCAACCATGTCAACCAGGCTGCGTGCCGGAAACAAAAAGAGATATTCGTAGGTGGACACCAGGGCCATGCCGCTTAAGACAAAAAAGCTGCCCCACAGCATCTTTCGCACTCCACCGTTAAAGGGGCTGTATCGCGGCAAAAAGCTGGCATATAGAATAATCAGGGGGAAATAGTAGATAAGGACATGTCCCACCAACCACGCCCCAGGCAGGCCAAGTTGCGTTGGTCCCGGGCTGATAATACCAGCGGCTATTAGTTGGAACCCAAGTCCCAACAGCGCCGCCGATATCTGGTCTGATCGGGCGAACTGGGTTATTAAGAAACCCAGGAGCCAGATCAGCAGCGCCAACCCACCCTTGGAAAGCTCCCATACCTGGAAAAGCTGACTCACTGCCACAGGTACTTCCTGGACCAGGATCGCATCTCCTCGTTGCAGCGTCAGTTCATAGGCGTTCGGCACAGGGGGCATGAAGATGATTTCACCGCGTTCGACCGGACGGCCGTCCACAGCCAAAACAATGTCGTCTTCCTGTACGAACGGGCGGTAAGCTTCTTCAATCGGCGACAGTACACGAAGCTGGGTTTCTGGCTGCCAGCCAAGAGAAAGAATCAACGAGGGCAGTGACAGGCGCGAAGCTGTGATGAAATAAAGTATCGTCAGCAGCAGCACGCTGGAGATCGCTCGCCTGTGGTTGTAGATCAGTGTTTCAATGTTCGCTTGCGGTGACATAGTCGTTAAAGTAAACCTCTAGGCCCGGGAAGGGTACAAAGGCAGCAGCTGCCTGGATTTGATAGGCGCGGATAATACGGTGACAACTAGCCATCACACCCATTTCTGCCAGCATACTCATCACATGCTGCGCTTCGCCGGGTGACAATGCCGGCTGACTGAGCATCTGAACCAGCGTTTTGTGCGCCTTATGGTCTGTCAAATCCAATCCTTCAATCACGGGCAGGGTAAATGTGCCGTTTTGCAAATCCTCGGCCAGATCGAGGTAGTCATCGGAAATCTGGATAGCCATCCCCAGCGCCAGGCCAAACTCTTTCAGCGCGGTTAGAACAGCAGAATCGCTCGTGACCAATCGCCCACCCAACCAGACGCCGGCGGCAATAATCGCCGCCGACTTCCCGGCAACGGCGCGGAAATATGCCTCTTTACACCAAAGGCGGCCTTGTTTCCACTCATCACGTTGCCCTTCCACAGCGAGCATGGTTACCCGGTTCATCGCTTCCAGCAAATCACGTAAGGTATGCTCGTCCACATCCAGTTCGGCCATGGACAATCCAGCTGCACCCATCGCCAGCAGGCTATGATGGACGTTATCTATCTTTCCCTGATCCTGCGCTTCATCCACCAGATGCGCCGCAGCCAGGTTCAGCGCCCAGGCGACCACCAACGGCAGCGACCTGCTTCGCGCCTCCGCGCCAAGCGCCTCATAGACCAGGAGCGGCAATAAATCTTGTTTCACCGCTCCTTCATGCTGGGTCCGTCCTGCAAAATAGGTGGATATGCTCCTACTGCCGGCATGTCCATCCAGGAGCATATCCACCTCTGTGCGCATCACTGCGTGCGCTATAGGCAAATGCAGATGAAGTTCAGGGGTCTCCATGAATATGGGGAAATTGTTGGTTGAATCCACGAATAATCGCCTTGTAAATCATCCGCATGAGCCGCATAGGGTCAGGGGACATTTCGCTCTTTTTAGAAGCTATTGCAGCCCCCACTCCAACACGCAGCATCCGGTATACCAAAATAATCCATGGTGAGTTTCTGCCCGGAAAAGGCAAGAACTGAGCCGACAGTCACCACATCTTGGGGCATTTCCTGACGGTCCGCCGGGGATATGACGGCCTCGGCCAACCAGTTGCGCAGCGCGGTTGCGGTGTGGGCAACTTTATCCAACTCGTCTTGATCGCACTTCATTGATTGTCTCATTTTGCCTCCGTAAAAAATTTATTTTTGATATGGTTATTTTGCGTCGATCCCCGTCGATTGGCAATGACAGCCAGCTATACTTTTTTCGGAAGGTTATTTACTGGCGCTGGCCCGCGATTTTCACCCCAAGATTAATCCGCATGGAACGCTGCGCAAAACCCATCTGTACTCTGGTATCAGCACCCTTTCATCCGCTTGAAGGGAACGTAACAGGGTTCTATCTGAAGAC
>JAWOGU010000736.1:0-5565 GCA_046496595.1 Chloroflexota bacterium | reverse complement strand
GGGCACCTCGCCCCTGCTCGACGTGCGGACGAGCGAGCCGCCGACCCTGGGGCCCGGCGACCTGGGCGAGGTGCCCGCCGCCCGCTGTCGTAGGATTATATTTTGACGAGCGCCACTGGCAGGTACGCTACTTGGTTGTAGACGTGGGCAATTGGCTCTTTGGCCGCAAAGTGCTCATTGCGCCTTCCGCCGTAGAGAGCATGGATGCTGAAGCGCCCCAACTAACCTTAGCGCTCACCAAAGAACGCATCGAGAACAGTCCGGATATAGACACTGCTGAACCCATCTCCCGGCGTGAAGAGCGCGCCTTGCACGAACATTTTCAGTGGTGGCCCTATTGGGGCGCGGGCCTAACCGATCCGGTGATCAGCGGCATTTTTCCGCCGGACATTGTCGCCGCGCCTGCCGTGCCTCCGCCAGAAGAGGCAGAGAACGCAGCGCCCACCGCACCTCCTGAAGATGAGAATTATTTGCGCAGCACCAGTGAAATAGAGGGCTACCAGATTCAGGCGGAAGATGGCGTCTTGGGCAGCGTGGTAGATTTTCTTTTTGACGATCAGACCTGGCAAATAAGGCATCTGGTCGTGGACACAGGTAGCGACCTGCCGGTGGACACAGGCAGCGACCTGCCAGTGTCCACAGGCAGCGACCTGCCGCCACCGCGCCAGGTACTGCTTGCGCCGCCCTGGATTAAAACTATACAGTGGCGCGAGAGAAGGGTAATTGTGGCGCTTACGCAAGAGAATTTGCGTCACAGCCCGGCGTTCGATGCCGCTTTTTTGAATGCTAAAGAGTATGAAAAACAATTATTAGGCCACTATAGAGTCTGGTTTTCTCAGCTGCTTGAGAAAGCGGACGAACAAGGAGCATAACATTTATGTTTTTAGTAAAAGATATTATGGGTAATCCGGTGATTACGGTCAACAACGGCCGTTCCATTGGCAAAGTCAGAGACATTTATCTCACCAACGACTGCCGCCGGGTTGCCGGAATCTACCTGGGGTCAGAAGGGCTTTTCAGCCGTGAGGCCAACCTGATAAAGTACAACGACGTCGTCACCATTGGTGAAGATGCCGTTCTGGTAAAAGAAGGAGACGTAATCGTCACCGAGAAAGAGCTGACAGACACCGAAAGCGCCTGGCTGCGCCGGGATGAGCTGCAAGGGCGTCCCGTTGATACGCCGGGCGGCACCAAAGTGGGCAAAGTGGGCGACGTCATCATCAATAAAGATGGCGACGTGGTCGGTTTTCACCTGAGCAGCGTCTACGTTTCCGGACCCATCGCGGAAAACCGTTCCGTAGCCAGCCACACCGTGCAGGACGTGGGGCATGAAGATGGCTGTATGACCATTGATCTAAAACAGGCCGAACAACAAAAGTTGAGTGTAGGGTAAAGATGATAACGACTCCAACCCTTGCTCAAACGGAAAAACAACAGAAAAACGGAAACGGCCGTTCTCCCTTCCTCCAACTCATCGAACAATATGATTACCCGCAGCCTAAACGCGGCGACATCCTCCAGGGAAACATCCTGCGCATCGAGGAAGATGTCATCTTCGTCGATGTCGGCTCCAAACGCGACGCCGTCGTGCCCTATGAAGAAGTCAGTCAGTTGGGCGACGAACTGCTGGACAGCCTAACCCTGGGGAAAGAAGTCCCCGTTTACGTCACCGAAACCCCTGTGGGCGATAATCAGTTACTCGTTTCCCTGGAACGCGGTTTGCAAAAATTGGACTGGGAAAAAGCTGAAAAAGTAAAAAAACAAAAAGACATCGTCGAGCTGGAAGTTATCAATCACAACAAAGGCGGTCTGGTCGTTAAGTTTGGCCGGCTTCAAGGTTTTGTGCCCAACTCACACGCGCCTGGCATGCCAAACCTCCACGACGCACGAGAACGCCAAAGCCACAAAGCCAGCCTGCACGGTACCACCGTGCCGCTAAAAATCATAGAAATCGATCCACAGCGAGAACGTCTCGTCTTGTCCGCCAAAGCTGTGCAGCAAGAACAACAACGTCAACATCTGCAAGCCCTGACTCCGGGACAAAAGGTGAGGGGTAAAGTCGGCGACATCAAAAAATATGGCGCCTTCGTCGATATAGGCCAGGGTTTGACCGGTTTGCTGCACATTTCCCAGATTGCCTGGGAGCACCTTGATCACCCGGCTGCGGAGCTGACTCCCGGCCAGGAATTAGAGCTTCTCATAGACGACGTAGATGTGGAGAAAAACCGCATCAGCCTGAACCGCAAAGCGCTCCTGCCCGGACCCTGGCAGCAGTTTGCTGCTGCTCATGAAGCCGGAGATTTGGTAGAAGGCGAAGTGGTGTCACTGGTGGACTTTGGCGCTTTTATCAAGCTGCCATCAGGCATAGAGGGACTGCTGCATCATAGTGAAATGCACACCCCCAACCACGGTTCCGTCTCCGACGAGCTGCACCGCGGCGATGAAGTGTTGGTGCGCATTATCAATATTGATCTGGAACGGGAACGACTGAGTCTGAGTATGCGCCGTGTTTCCGCGGCCGAAGAAATAAGCTGGATGGCGGCTAAGAACCAGGGCGCTCAGCACAATGAATAAAGCGGTTTTGGGCCTGACAGCAGCGCCCTAAAACGCACGAGGAGTAAATCCCATGAAAAAAATCGCCGGTCTGTTTAAGAATCAACAAGAAGCTGATAAGGTGGTGGACGCCCTGGCCAAGGCCGGGGTAGATGACATATCCGTCTATACAATGGATAACGAGGGCGGCGCTTCGTCACCGGCACAGCCGCTGGTGATGCCGCCGCTCCAGGCCAGTTATGAGTCTTCTCCCATGCCGGCTTCTCCCATGCCGGCTTCCCCCATCTCAACTTTGCTTTCGGACCTGGATATGGACAGCGAGGCCATGCAGTTTTTCAAACGAACCCTACAGAGAGAGGGAGGCGCCCTCATCGTGGTGGAGCCGTCAGACAGCGCCACTGGCGACCAGGCGCTGCACATTCTTAAGGAACGAGGCGGGCAGGTCGTTGTTAATTAGCGGCCTTGTCAGCCCCGGCGCTTTGCTGCGCCGGAGGCTGTCAGACACCGGGTTCAATAAGGGGGAGGGTCGCTGGCGGGAAATGATTCCCAACTGCTTTCGTCAACCGGATCATCGGTATTGATGGTGGTGGTAGGCGCGGCGGATTCACTGCCATGTTGAGGAAAAAGGAGCAGCTTTCCTTTTGTATGGCGTCCTTCAATGTAATGATGGGCAGCGGCGGCTTCATGTAGGGGATAGGTGCGGTCGATGCGCGCCTGAATGGCGCCGGTGCTGAGCCAATGGAAGAGGTCGGCGGCGCGCATCTGGATTTCGGCGGCGCTGAGGGTGTAGTGCGACAGACTGGGGCGGGTGAGGAAAAGCGAGCCTTTCTGGTTAAGAATTTGGGGGTCGATGGCTGCCACAGGACCGCTGGCTTGTCCGTACAGCACCATGTAGCCTCGCGGCTGTAAACAGTTTAGGCCCTTTTTGAATGTAGTTTGTCCCACTCCATCGTAAACAACGTGTACGCCTTTTCCTGACGTCAGATCGGCTACCTCTTTTTCAAAGTCGGTTTCGGTATAGAGGATGACGGCGTGCGCGCCGTATTCTTGCACCAGGGCTGCTTTTTCTGCGGTCGAGGTGGCGCCGATGACACGAGCGCCTAACAACCTGGCTATCTGCACCAGCAGCAGACCCACGCCGCCAGCCGCGGCGTGGACTAAAACGGTGTCACCGGCTTGAATGGGATAGGTGCTGTGGGTGAGGTAATGGGCTGTCATGCCTTGCAGCATAACGGCCGTTGCCACAGCCGTTTCCAATTCCGGCGGCACTTTTACCAAACGCCAGGCGGGCACAATGGCATACTCCGCATACGCGCCCAGATGCATGGCATACGCTACCCGCTCTCCGGGCGAAACGGCCGTTACCTTTTCCCCTGCTTCATCAACAACTCCACCGCCTTCCATGCCAAGCGTAAACGGTAAATCTTGTTGATACACGCCCTGGCGGTGGTAAGTGTCGATATAGTTCACGCCGGCAGCTTCTATTTTAACGCGCACCTCATCAGGTCCGGGAACCGGCAGAGGAACGTCTTCGTAGCGGAGCGCTTCGGGAGCGCCACTTTGGTGAATACGAACTGCTTTCATAGGAATCCTCCTTCTAATCGTATCGGCTCTTGTCAGGTAAGCGGTTAGTTCCTCTGGAGACTTTTGAAGTTTTGATCATCAAACGATGAGATTTCCAGAGTTGCAAACTTCAAAAGTCTGAACGGTTACCTTGTCAGAATACCCTTGTATCCATTACCCCCTCTTTTATACACTAAATTCAAAACGGAGAAGTTGAGATGTACCTTTTATATACCTCATTTATATATCTTAATCCATTGAGAGATTCCTTTTTTCTCTTATCATTAATTCATACAAATTCAGACGTATCCGTTCACGCCCCCGTAGGTTGAGCCTGTGGAAACGATTTCCCTCGATAAGCTCAGGGACGGTGGTGAATGACTACACTCAGGCGGGCGCTGCCCCTTTGTTTCTGTAAATATCAAGATCTTAAGACAGGGTGTTGCTTTTGTAGAAATCAGGAGACTGCCCAGCGCACCACGTTTGAGACGTTTGAGTAAAAAAGAAACCTAATCAAGAATGTATGAAAGCCTTTGGCAGCAGTTTAATGCAGATTCTTTATTACAACTGCGTCTGTTCACTGCTGGTCAGGCTTTTAAAGGAGTCATAGTTGAGTGGAAAAAAATACCTATACCTATACGGCTAGAAGCATGCAAGAACCGCATAAGACCGCCACGTTTACTTTGCAGAACGGCAGCGTGTCCGTACAGTTGGACAACGCCATGCTGGCGGAAATGGTCAACGCGGACGAGACCGCCCAGACCACAGGTGGGAATGTGGCAGATGTGGCAAAGGCAACGGCCGTTGAAATTACCCAGAAAATGCTTCGTTCTTTGCCCATCCACGATTTTGAGGCAGACCTGAAAGGCAGCGACCTGCACACCACCATTTGGGTGCGCCCCGGCGGTTTGCGGGCAGCTCCCGTATCCATCACCTGGAATGAAGTGGTCAATCCCCAGGCAGCCCGTACTTTTGTTAAGGAAGTGGGCAAACGCAAAAAAACAGCCCCAAAAATAAGCTCCATGCCTTCCATATTGGACTATTGGTTCACCTGGGTGCTTGCCGGTGTTATAGGCGTGGTGTTGGTCGTGGTTTTGACCCGCCTGCTAAAACGCACCATGTCCTGACGGAAAACAAGGAAAATATATTAATTAAAGGAGAAATGATGACAAACATTACTTACAATTCAAACCAGAGAAAAGAAAGCGCCACTTCCATGAAAGAAACCATGCGCCAGCATCTGGAAGGCTGGTAAAGCGGTGTGGAACGATTGGAAAATGAGGTCAAAAACTTCAATCGCGAAATCCAGGCTGCCTATCAAAAAGATATCAACACCCTCAAACGCGAATTGCAAGACCTGCAAGCCCGTTTCATGGCAATGAAGGAAGGAAGCGAAGAAGAATGGCTGAAAGGCCGCTCCCAGTTACAAGAACGAATCATTAAATTTAG
>JAWOGU010000702.1:0-9376 GCA_046496595.1 Chloroflexota bacterium | reverse complement strand
GTAGGCCTGACTATACTGGCGGCGTTTCCCAGCCACACCCACTTCCCGGGCCCGTTCTATTTGCTGGTTATGACCATTACTATATCGTTGATTTTGCTTTTCTTGAGACATTTTCATTCACTCCATTGCCCTTCAATTCTACCCTCTTTTCAAGGGCGGGGTTGTCTCATCCTATTGTGACACACAGGGAGTTGACTGTTAGCAAACGGACGTTCCCCCCCCATCCCCTGGATAAACTTCATAAGCTGCAAAGCAAACGGCCGTTACTTCACCATTCACAATTTTCCATTCACAATTCAAACGGCCGTTATCACATCAACGAATTCATATACTTCTGATAAGCCGCAATCAAAGTCGCCTCAATCCTGTCATGCACTGAGGTTTGCACACCAGGATTCTTCTTCGCATCCCGAAACACTCTTTTGGCGCAGTTGCCGCACAAAAAATAGCCAATCAACACCCCTTTCTGTCGGTAAATGAAGGTGTTCATAGATAGCGAATCCTTGCCATCCTTCTTGAAAATGGTCAGTTTATAACCACAACCAGGACAGTTATCGCTATCGTAAAACCAATAGGATTTGATAGCATCGCCAAAATGCTCTTGCACTTGCAAAAATATAGAAATCAGGGCTTGTTCTACATATTCTTCTTGGTTCATAAGATTATAAGATTAATAATAAGTCTACCGAAAAAAGCTCATGCAAAGATGCGAACCAAAAAAAATCACTCGACAAAAAATCTGCGTCATCTGCGAAATCTGCGGATAAATTTGTCTTTTTTCGGAAGAGTCAATAATGGTAGCGACAGGAAATGATCGTCACAAATTCATCATTCACTGCATAAACGAGACGGTTCATATCATCAATACGGCGTGACCAAAACCCAGCCAAATTCTCGCGTAATGCTTCTGGCTTGCCAATTCCTTCAAAGGGGCTTCGTTTTGTCTCTGTAATTAATCGATTGACGCGTTTCAGCGTCTTTTTGTCTTGCGGCTGCCAGTAGATATAATCTGCCCAGGCTTCATCTGTCCAGGCCAGTTTCCTACTCATCCAGCAAATCCTTTTCGACCACTTCACCACCCTGGAATTGTCCGATAGACCGCGCCAAATGAGCCGCATTTGCGGGCGATTTGAGCAAGTGGACTGTTTCCATCAAGCTGTTAAACGCTTCCAGAGAAATGACCACCGAATCTGCCGCATCTCGTCGCGTGATCACTGTGTAATCAGCATCATCTGCCACACGGTCCAGCACAGTTTTTAAATTGTTTCTCGCTTCTGTAAAGGTAACAATATTCATGACTGCCTCACCACATAAAAGATAATTATAGTATAGCAAAGCGCTTGTATATGTGCAATATATTGTACAGATTACACCCATGATCCAGTCATCAATTTTAGCATAAGGCAACAAGGAAAGGAGAGTTCCTTCACAATTCACAATTCAAACGGCCGTTCCCGCCACAAAACGTCTATGGAGCAAACGGCCGTTCTCGCCACGAAAGGTCTATGCAGAAAACGGCCGTTCTCACCACAAAAGATCTATGCAGAAAACGGCCGTTCTCACCACAAAAGGTCTATGCAGAAAACGGCCGTTCCCATCACAAAAGATCTATGCAGAAAACGGCCGTTCCCGCCTCAAAAGGTCTATGTAGAAAACGGCCGTTCTCATCACAAAAGGTCTATGCAGCGAAACGGCCGTTACTTCACAATTCACAACTAGCCCAGACCACCCTGCTCCGGCATGATTTTCATCTCGCCTAAACCTCATAGAAAAAGACCATTTTTACCACAATTAATCGACCTATTAGCTTTTTTTTATGTTAGTTTTCAACAAAATTAACAACCCTATAAACAACATTGTCACAATGAACCAAGACATCAAAATATTCGTGATCAACATCTCAATTTCAGGAGTGAAAATATTTAAGACAAAATGAGCAAATAACAATCCACCAATAACTGCGATTGGCAATAATTGAAATTGTGCAGGTGTTTTTTTTGTTTCATTTTTAGATCTCAAATTAATTATTAATAAAAAGCAAGTCAAAACACCTAATCCACCTCCAATAAATATACCAATCCAAAATCCTATATTTTGGCCATCGTCCAGAAAACGACTAAATATAAAAATGCCAAAAAATAAAGATAATCCAACAAGCATAATTCCTGCTGCTTTTATATTTGTAAACATTGCTGACCCTCGTTTAAGGTGTACAACCAAACCATTCGGAATTATTTTTAAACCCCCTGCTCAGACGCGGTCTTCTGCTGGCTGCTGTGGCCGGTTTTTGAACGGAGCCACACCCCGCTTGCCATTCTCCAATACACATTCCAGCAAACGGCCGTTTCCACCCATTTCACCACGCCATCACTTCAATTGCGACAATAACACGGAGAACCACAGAGGGCACACGGAGATTCACGGAGTTTTTCTTTTCCTCCGTGGTCCTCCGTGCCTGCTCCGTGTTCTCCGTGTCACTATTTTTTGCCGTTTCCACCCCACCACCTGGATAAACTTTATGAACTATGGCAGAACGGCCGTTTCCACCCAACCACCACATATACCTGCAATTTGTAAGAAAGCTAAAAGTGGCACGGTCAAAAACCAGCCTAACGAGAGCTATTGAAGATTTTTGGTCAGCTCAACAAGAGCTAGCCAAAGCATTAAAAACGATGAAGCGCTTATCAAAAGCATAAAAAATAGCACACTGCGGGCAAGCCACTTATGTGATGATTTGGCTACATATGATTTAAAACAAGAGGAGAAAGGGAAGCCAATTCGTTCCATACGATCATAGGCACCTTGCACCCATCTTACATAGCTATCATATCGAAACCAGACCAATATATTGAAAATTAAGATAAATGGGAACATCAAACTAATCAAACAAATAATTACTAGTTCAAACATCATGATAATTACTTCCCTGCTCCAACATGGTCTTCCATCTGTCGCTGTTCACCTGCAAATCAACTGCAAAACACCTGCAACCTTTCAGTTCCCCACTTAACAATTGACAATTAACAATTGACAATTGACAATTAGCCCCCACATATAGCCCTCCCCGCAATCCCCTTCTTCCACGCTTCCACCCCCACATACAGCCAAAACGGCCGTTTTCCCCACTTCCTCCCTATATCTTCCTCCTGCCTTCTTTCGCTCTGCTTACCTGTTGACTACCTATTGCCTTCTTATTGCCTTCCTAATTCCTCCTTAAAACATCCCTCACCCCCATATGTGCCGGTCCCAGTCCCGCCCGTTCTTCACGTTCCGCAGCGCCTCAATAGTTGTTTCCCGGCGCCAGACGACAGATAATCCCCATGCAAGCCCCTGGCGGTCGTGGATTGAATCATCCCCATCGTCATCTGGCGCCAAAACGGAAACATAAAACGTGACACAAAAAACAAGACAAACCATCACCACAGTTTTATTTGACCTGGACGGTACCTTAACCGACCCCAAGATAGGGATCACTTCCTCTATCCGCTATGCGCTGGAACAGTTGAAACGGCCGTTATCCCCCCAAACCAACCTCGACTGGTGCATCGGTCCCCCCATCCGCCAAAACTTCGCCGCGCTGCTGGAGACGGACGATCCCGTCCTCATCGAGCAGGGCGTAACCGCCTACCGCGAATACTTCGCCCAGACCGGCCTGCTGGAAAACGACCTCTACCCCGGTGTGCCCGGAATGCTGTCCGCCCTCAACGACCTCGGTCTGCGCTGCTTCGTCGCCACCTCCAAACCGGCCGTCTACGCCCTGCCCATCGTCGAACATTTTGGCCTGCGCCCCTACTTTGCCCAGGTATACGGCAGTGAACTAGACGGTACGCTTGGCGACAAAGGCGACCTCATCCGCCACGTTTTGGCTGTGGAAAACTTGCAGCCCGCCCGAACAGTCATGGTCGGCGACCGGCAGCATGACGTGCTGGGTGCGCGGCAAAACGAGGTAACAGCCGTGGGCGTGTTATATGGCTACGGCAGCCGCGCTGAACTAACCGGCGTTGGCGCAGATTATCTGGCAGCACAACCGGCAGACGTTACCGTCTTGTGCAGGCGATTTTCAATGACTTAACGCAGAGGCGCAGAGGCGCAGAGAAAAACTCCGTGTTACCCGCGCTCTCCGCAGGATAATAGTGCTTTTCAGTGGATGCAATCGTATGAACGACTATTTCCCTTTTCTGTTTGTGATGGTGGCGGCTTTGGTTGTCTTGTCGTTTGGCGAGATGGCGATTTCGGGCATGTGGCTGCCCGCCTATTTCCGGTATGGCATTCCCTTGTTCCGCCAGGAGTACCCGTTGGCCGCCATGCCGGATTTGGCGGCAAAAATCCCGGAGCTTGAGCAAAGGTTGAAGCGCTCGATGTGGCGGCCTGCCATCGTGTTTCGAGCGTTAAACGCCAACGAAATTGCCTTTCGCAACAGTTTTGGCTCACGTAATGCCATGTCTGGCCTGATACGCCTGGAACCCAATCAGGGCCGAATGCGAATATCCGGTAATCTCTATTGGACGTATTTATTGATCCCTTTTCTGTTTGTTTCCATTGTCGCTATGGGCGGTATCACCGTTATCTTCCTGGTGATCATGCTGGTGATTTTTGTGATGACGTTTGGGATGCAGCGGTATCATTATGCTCAGATTGCGGCGGTGATTGCGGCAACGGCCGTTATCGCCCCTCCCACCCTGCAAACTGATTTAGGTACGCCTGCGAACCAGTCTAAATTCCAACCCGGCACAGACAAACCCATCCAACCAATCACGTATGAACCCGATATCGATACTTACAGGCCCGCTGCCCCCCAAACCGGCCTGAACAACACAGAAATCATCCTGCTTGTCGTTCTGGCTGCCCTGTTCGTCATCGGGGCCGCCGCCGCCTTTCTGCTCTTCGGCTGAAAATAATAGACCTGTAGAAATTCATGGCATGTCGTCGGGGCGGTTCGCGAACCGCCCTTGAAATCTTATGCCTCTTGCGCCGCTTTTTCCGCGACCTGCGCCAGCGTTTCATACGGCTGCGCGCCGCTGACCAGGTATTTGTTATTGTAGACCAGGGCGGGTACGCCGCTGAGGCCGTAGGCGTGGGCCTGTTCCACGTCTGCCAGCATTTGGGCCTGGTAATGGGGATCATCCAGGGCGGCTAAGAACGCGGTAGGGTCCAGGGAAACGGCCGTTGCCACCCCTTTCAATACATTCGCCTCGCTAATATCCTGCGCTTCCTGCCAGTACGCGCGGAACACGGCCGCGTGGTAAGCTTCGCCTGCCCCCACCTCCTCGGCAAACTTTGCCCCGACAAGCGCCGGACGGCTGTTAATGCCAAATGGACCGACGTTCAACGTCAGGCCATACTGGTTTTGCGCCATGGCAACCAACTGTGGCCTGGAGGCTTCAATACGGGCGCGGTATTCAGGCGGCATGGGCGGCGCTCCGGGTGGCCGCAGTTCAAAAGAGCGCCAGTGGATTGTTACGCTGTGGGACTGTTTGAGCTTCTCCAAACTGGAGGAGACGAGGAAGCAAAACGGTCAGACAAAGTCGGACCAGACATCGAGGTGGACAGGAGAATGAGTCATGGTGTTATCCTTGTTGTGGGATTTTGGAATGAGTTTACCGGCTGGCTGGCGGCAAGGCAAACGGCCGTTCCAATCCATGCCGCTCCAGCAGTTCCCCATCCTGCATCAAATCAATGGTGGCGCCATCAGCCACCACCAGCCCTTCATCCATGATAATCATGCGCGGGAACAGCTCATAGATCAGCGGCATGTCGTGGGTAGAAACCAGCATCGTCAGGTCCAGGCCTTGCAGCAGGTGAATCAAGCCGCGCCGCGCCCGTGGATCCAGCCCCGCCGACGGCTCGTCCAGCACCAGGATTTCTGGGTCCATGGACAGCACCGTGGCAATCGCCACCCGCTTCTTCTGCCCCAGGCTGAGATGATGCGACAACCGGTTCTCAAAGCCGGCCATGTCCACCTGTGCCAGCGCCCGGCTTACCCGTTCTCGAATCTCCACTTCCGGCAGCCCCAAATGCAGTGGACCAAAAGCCACGTCCTCAAAGACCGTTGGCGAAAACAACTGGTCGTCGGGATTTTGGAACACCATGCCCACCTTGCTGCGAATCAGTGGCAGATTTTCCTTGACGACCGGCAGGCCGCCCACCGCCAGCGAGCCATCGCCGTGCAGCAGGCCGTTCAGGTGCAGCATCAGCGTGCTTTTACCCGCGCCGTTGGGTCCGACCAGGGCCACTTTTTCCCCGGCGCCCACTTGCAGCGACACCCCTTTTAACGCCAGATGTCCGTCGTGGTAGGCAAATTTCAGATTCTCTACGAGGAGAGAAGGCGAACGGCCGTTTGCGGATTGTGTGCTCTCAGCGGCATGTTGTATGGGCATAAAAAAACCTTTTGTCCGCAAATTAACGCAGATTGGTGCAGATTTTTCGGTTTTAATCGGTGAAATCTGCGGACTAAATCTAAATACACTGTTAACAAAATAATCTGAACTTTTGAGTGTCATTCCGAGGAGTCTTCGACGAGGAATCCCTCCCATTTGTACAGGGGAAGGATTCCTCGCTCCGAAGACTCCGCTCGGAATGACAGGATAATTTGAAAAATTAAGAACACTTATTTAACGATGTACTAAATACTCTGTAACATAAGTTTCTTAGATTTTACGAGACCAGCGGCGGCTGAGCTTGTCGAAGCCAAAGCGATATTGGCTAGGGCAAGACCGCCTATGCCTTCGACAGGCTCAGGCGTCGGCTCGTTTCTTCAATAACTTTTGTTACGCTGTACTAAACGGGTTACATCATTCGACTTAAAATTTGCACCAGCAGAATCAGCAAAACGGCCGTTCCGCCCACTAACCAATCCCGCTGTGTCATGTGATGGGGATTCATCGTCAGCAGTTGGCCGCGATAACCGCGGGCCAGCATGGCGTTGTACACACGGTCGCTGCGCTCAAAACTGCGCAGGAACAACTGCCCCACCATGCCGCCGGCTATCTTTGCCCGCCACCAGAGCGAACCGCCGCCTTTCTGTCCTGGCAGACGGGCGCTGCGGGCGTCGCGGGCGCGCAGCAGCCGTCCGGCTTCGTCGGCCATCACAAAGAGGTAGCGGTACATAAAACTGATGATGGCGACCAGCACCTGCGGCACGCGCAAATGGCGCAGGGCGTGCATCAAATCGGGGAACTGCGTCGTCGCCGTCAACCAGATGGCCGCCAGCACGGAAAGCCAGCTACGAATAAGGATGCTGGCAAAACGCACCAGACCGGCGTCCGTCGCCGTGAAAGTCCAGGAGCCAATGCTGAAAGAGAAAACGGCCGTTCCCGGCAGCGTAAAAATAATCGTCACCGCCGCCAGCAGAAAAGGCAGCACCAGCAGCGAGCGTTTGAACAGGAAGCCAAAGGGAATGCGGGCCAGCCGCGCCGCCGTCAGCACGATCAACCCCATCGCCCCATACGCCAGCCACGCCCCATCGGGCAGCAGCGCATTGGAGAGGATAAAGCCCACCACGACCACCACTTTCACTCGCGGGTCAAGCCGGTGGGCCAAAGTAGACTGGTTTTGATAATGGTCAAATACGTTGATGTGCATGGTTTTTAGCTGTTGGCTGTTGGCTGTTAGCTGTTAGCTGTTAGCTATAAGCTATAAGCTGTTGGCTTTAATCTTTAATCTTTAATCTTTCTTTGCTATCTTCGCCAGCCCAACCACCGCCAGCCCCGCCAGCAGCGCCCCGACAAGACCAGCCACAATGGTGGAAACGGCCGTTTCACCCAAAAATGGAATCGTGTAATCCGGCAGCAGTTGGTAAGGGGCGTCCAGCGCCGTTTGGATGAAACCCTGCTCCTCCGCCACCCATTCCAGCCCGTCCGGGAAACCGGAGGCAAACGGCGTAATCAGCAGCACCAGCAGCACCACCGCCACGCCGCCGATGATCCAGCCGGCGCCGCCCGCTTCACCGCTTTCGTTCAGCAAATCAGGCCGCACGCGCATTAAAAAGGCCAGCGCCGCCACCGTAATCAAGGCTTCACCCAGACCGATGACGGCATGGATGCCCAGCATCGCCGGGATCACAATGCGGAAGCTTGACGTGGCGCTGAAACCCAGCAGCAGCGCCGTCAACAGCGCCGCCGCCATTACGGAGAGCCACGCCGCCACGCCTGCGGTGCCCAGTTTCATGCCCCGGCTGCGGTTGGCGACCGGTTTATACAAGCCATAACCCACCAGCGCCGGAATGACGCCCATAATCAAAATGTTAGCGCCCATCACCACCAGGCCGCCATCCTGAAATAGGAGAGCTTGCAGGGCGATAACGGCCGTCATCACCAAAATAGCCAGCCACGGTCCCAGCACAATAGCAGCCAGGGTAGCGCCAATCAGGTGACCTGAAGTGCCGCCTGCTACCGGGAAGTTGATCATCTGCCCGGCAAAAATAAAGGCAGCCATCATGCCCGCCACCGGTACCAGCCGTTCGTCATACGTGGAACGGCCGTTTCTCACCGCCAGCCCCACTGCCAACAACGCCAGCAGCCAGCACAACAGCGCCAGCCCCAGACTCAAAAAACCATCCGGTACATGTAGCAGCATTATCTCGGCAAAAATCATGACTCATTCTCCTGAAATCTGAGCGGGGATTAGGGGATTGTGGGATTTCCTCAATCTCTAATCTCCAATTTTTAATCTTTACAACCGGCGCATACCCCAAACAACGAAATGTGCCTCAAATCCGCGGTGAAACCATAATCACGCTGGAGTTGTTCCGCCAAAGCCGCCAGCACGCCGGCGTCAGCGTCAATCACGTAGCTGCAATGGCGGCAGACCAGGTGAATGTGTGGTCCATGCCCCGCCGGTGCATAGACGACCTGTCCGCCCAAATCCGTACGGGTGGCGATGCCCTGTTCCACCAGCATGTCCAACGTGCGGTAAATGGTGGCGATGTTGACGGCGCTGGTGCGTGTCTGCACCTGTTCATATACAGCCTCGGCTGTCAGGTGCGGACCGCCGCTCAACAAGGCGTCGATAATCATTTCGCGCTGCGGTGTAATGCGGAACTGCCGTTCGCGCAGAGTTTCAATGATAGTTTGGGTTTCATTCATGCGAGTTCTCTTTGTTGCGACTATTTGCAATAGCGAGCATTGTACAACAAGCGGCGAGAAAATCAAGATGGACTGGGTGAAACCAGGAATTCTCAATTTGACTTAATCCGGCGGTTAAAACCGCTGCAATTACACTGAGTGTCAAGTAAATCCCAAAATGGGAACCGGAATTAGCTCATTTTGCGCTAATTCCGGCCAGTCAACGGCCAAAATGCCTTCAATATGGGCAACGGCCGTTTCAAATTGCTCTTTAACAGTGCTTTCATACAAACGGGCATAATGTTGAGTCATGT
>JAWOGU010000117.1:0-37294 GCA_046496595.1 Chloroflexota bacterium | reverse complement strand
GGGCCTGCGAAAGAAGTTCTTGCTGGTTTTTCATATAATCCCCCGTGACTGGACGTCACAACGAAGCATGAAAATCATTCTCGGTTGACTACAACCTGGCCCTGCCATGGAGGTCGGTCGTCCTCTTGTCTATTAGTGTATAGGCTTAAGTCAACTCAGTGTAACTGTAACGGTTACGAAGTCGGCCTTCGCCGACTTGTGTTGGGGGCGAGATAGGCGGGGGATTGTGCGTTGTCACGACGGAGGGAGTGACGTTTGTCAGGTGACATGGGGGAGGGAGTTCTGTTATATTTGACGGAATCAGCCTGACGATGAGGCCAAGCGATGCCAAGATGCTTATTTCTGAATGTAGATTATTTGAGTAACCGCGGAGAGCGCGGAGGTGCGGAGATAAAGAAGGGGATGTGGGCGGTTGGGAAACGGCCGTTTGGCAGAAAAGGAAACCGGTGTGTTGATATGCTTTACAGGTTAGGCGTTGTCAGGAAATAGGCTCTCCTTTATGAAACTGCCGATTACAAAGCGAGCCTGATATGACAGGCGTGTTATATGGACATTATGTTATTTCTCATTAACCTTTTTCCGGAGTGTGAGCAGAAGTGAAGGTCCGTATATGATGACTATTCGACCGGTTGGATATCCGGACATTTTCCTTATAATAAATATTAGGGCGGGCTTATGTAAAGTTTGGGTGTGCCAAACAGCAAAAATCTTGGTGATTTAAGGCCGTTCTACAAACCAAAACGCCGCCCTAACAACAGCTTAAAGCTGACGCGCCAAAGGAAACGAACGCGCAGCTTAAGCAACTGAACGGCGGACAAGAAATGCAATTTAGCCTACACAAGTCTCTTGTACCTTTTTCTGATAACGTATCAATGGAACTTTAAGTAACTCAAGTTGCCACTATGAATCAAACAACCGAGTGTCATTCTGAACGGAGTGAAGAATCCCTACTATCTCGCTCATTTAATGCCGTTGGGATGCTTCGTTTCACTCAGCATGACATGTTTCTGCTAAATTTTGCGAATTTCATTTGAAGGTAGCAACCTGGGTTAAGTAATGTCACCTATCATTGTTCTGATCACTGGGCATCCTGCAACTGGAAAAACAACACTTGCATACAATTTGACTCAAGAGTTATGTTTGCCATTAATTTGGAAAGATCAGATCAAAGAAACTCTTCTCAATGTACTTGGTTCATCCACAAACGAATGGTCGCGAAAATTAAGTGCAGTTGCTTGGGCGCTACTTTATCAACAAGTTGAGAATCTGATAAAACTGACATTTCTCACATTGTAGAAAGCAATTTTGATCCGATTTATGCAAATAGTCATTGGCAAAGTCTCTCTCATAAATTTAAATTTCAGTTAATTCAAGTCCGATGTGAAACTGAGCCAGAAACGTTACTAAAGAGATATAGCCAGCGTATCCATCAAGGGAATCGTCATCTAGGCCATGTCGATGCAAGCAATGACAAAGTTTTCCTTGAATCAATAAAACAACATATGGATTGGGTAGATGTGGAAAGCTACCGATTATCACTCGATACAACAAACATAGAAAAGGTAAATTATTTGAAAATCACGGAACAAATACGTACTCTAATCTCAAACAATGGGCTAGAGATATTGAGAGCACAGCAAGAAGGATAAAGGCTTTGCAGTTTTAGCCGCCTAACAGGGCTTGCACCTGACCTATCGGCAGGTGAAGCAGGCGTTAGGCGGCGGTAGTTTCAATGCGGAAACATCAACTAAAACCATTGGCCGGCATCAGGGCATCGGGGCGGGACAAGAAGTTCGCGCCACCACAATACGTCACTGATTAACCGGCCAGACACAACGGAGAGACATGTCCCATGTTACTGGATCAGTTGCGACAGCATCATATTTCCCGCTCGGCTATGGCGGTCCTGCGAGCCGCCGAAGAAGCCAACCGGCTAACGATTGTGGAATCAGTTGAACAGCTAGCAGAGTTGGCTGTGCCGGCTGATCAGTGCGATCCGTTAGGGTATTTTACGGTGGGGTACGACGTCCCCGGTCGCGGTTTCGTGCCCGAGGCGCGGGTCTGTCGGGTCCGCAATGGGATCTCGGCGAACTACCTCGAGCCATACATGCGCCGTCGCGATGCCGACTGCATGGTCATCGCGGACGAAAAGGCCACCGACAAGCCTACGTTTAGTGGTCGGTTCGGGACAGATTTCGCCCCGCTGCGACGGGAAACGCTCGAGTGGCTGAAGACGCAGCCAATCGCCTGTTTCTTCTTTGAGTCTGGATTGCCCGGTCACGCCCTCAACGCATTGGCGATTTGTCCGGCCAACGCAGGGTTCTTCGCGTTGGGTTTGGCGATGCTGCAGGGGATCAAGCCCCTGTCGCATTTGCTGGGGAAGGGTGAGAGCTACCGCATCGGCGCGATCGTATACACCGCGCCGGTTTTTCGGCACACCCACTTCGAAGGCAAGCAGGTGGTGGTACACAACCGTCGCCTGGAGGAAGTCGGTGTGCATGAACTCTTCAGCTATAACCTCTATCCCGGACCGTCCGCCAAGAAGGGGGTGTACGGGATGCTGCTGACGCTTGGCGAGCGGGCTGAGATTCCATGGACGACCGCGCATTGCTCGGCCGTGCAGGTCGTCACCCCTTACGACAATACGGTAACTATCATGCATGAAGGAGCTTCGGGTGGTGGCAAGAGCGAAATGCTCGAAGTGATGCACCGCGAACCCGACGGACAGATCCGGCTGGGCACGAACATCGTCACCAGCGACCATCGGTTTCTCACGATGCCTCGCGGCTGCGACCTGCGGCCCGTCACCGACGACATGGCCCTGTGCCATCCCAAGCTTCAGCACACCAACGGGTCGCGCCGCTACCTCACCCTGATTGATGCCGAGCAGGGGTGGTTCGTGCGGGTGAACCACATCAGCCGCTACGGCACGGACCCCAACCTGGAAGGCCTAACGATCAATCCGCCGGGACCGCTGGTGTTTCTGAACATCGACGCGGTGCCGAACTCAACGGCGCTGATCTGGCAGCACACCCAAGACGCCCCCGGCTCGCCGTGTCCGAACCCGCGGGTGATTCTTCCCCGGCACTACATTCCGGGCGTCGTGAACGAGCCCGTGACGGTCGGCATCCGCAGTTTCGGCGTGCGATGTCCCCCTTGCACCCGGGACAATCCCACGTACGGCATTATCGGTCTGTTCCATGTGCTGCCCCCCGCGCTGGCCTGGCTCTGGCGGTTGGTGGCACCGCGCGGTCACGGCAATCCGTCGATCGTCTCCGCCGAAGGCATGCAATCCGAGGGGGTCGGTTCGTACTGGCCGTTCGCCACCGGCCGCCGCGTCGATCAAGCGAACATTTTGCTGCGGCAGATCGTGGAGACGTCCACCACGATGTTCGTGCTGATCCCCAACCAGCACATCGGCAGCTGGAAGGTGGGCTTTGCACCGCAATGGGTCGCTCGCGAATTCCTTGCCCGCCGCGGCCCCAGCCCGTTCCGCAAGGACGAGTTGATGCCCTCCCGCTGCCCTTTATTGGGCTACCACCGCCACAAGATTCAGGTCGAAGGGCAGACTGTGGGGCCGTGGTTCTTCGACGTCTCGTCCCAACCGGAGGTCGGCGAGGAAGCGTACTTTGCCGGCGCGGGACTCCTCACTGAATTCTTTCACCACCACCTGCGGCAGTTCCAGCACCCCGATTTGGACCCGCTGGGACAGAAAATGATCCAAGCATGCCTAGACGGAGCGACCCTCGAGGAGTACGACTCGTTCACGCCGGACTCGGCTGCGGAGTCTTGACGTTGTCCCGAAGGACAACCTCTTAGGAACAATCGCAGGCGAGACTGGCGGGGGTAGTCGCCACAAACACCTTCTTGGGTGCGAGTTACGGTTTGTTGATTCCCATGTGGAGGACGGCAGACATATCCTCTGACCACGCCGAGGTGCTGCTCGCCAAAGCGCTCGCCGAACCAAGCGCTGCAGCAGACGGCGGGGCATGATTCGTTTCTGGGACTTCCAGCTCACCGGTGCCCCACCGCTGCTGAGCTTTGTCGTTAGGCGGGCTGCCATCAGGTTGCTTTTCCAGTGTTCTGGTGAAGCACAGATTTTGGCAGGAAAAGGTTTACCCGCTTTGAAGTTGGCGGTTTGAACTTTGAAAACAAGGTTGGTGAAACCGAACGTGCCTGGACAAGGGAAGTTTGTCCGCTGGCAAGCGTTCTGGATAAGAGAAAATTTTGGCGCGGCCTGGGTAAATTCTGCCTGTCTTGTGTTGCGTTGTGCCAGCGCCGGTTCGCAGCACGGCGATATGGTTTTGGCGCAGGCTGTGGAAGTTGTGGCGCGGGCAGGTCGGTGAGGCTTTTGGAAATGGCGAGTGGTTTGGGTGGTGAACGGCCGTCTCGCAAAACAAAGGCATTAACAGGCGAACGCCGCCGGGTGGTTGAGGTTGCGGGGAATCATGAGATATTGGGTAAGAACGGCCGTTTGTGTTGGCATAATAATATGGAAGGGAAACGGCCGTTTGGTTGTGGCTGGTTTAGCGTGATGAGGGGATGAGAGAACGGCCGTTGGTAGGTGGGATATGTGGGGGCGGAAACGGCCGTTTAGCAACCGATGAAACCGTCGCATTGAGGGAATGGAAAACGGCCGTTGCCAGTCGGCGCGGCTTATCTCAACGTTCAGGCCGCAACCTTATCTTATTCCCACAAAATCCAAAAGAGTATTTACACGGTATCCGTGAAGGCGTATAATCACTGGTATGATTGTTTCTTTCGCTGACGAAGCCACTGCTGATCTGTATCATGGACGCCGTACCAGTCGAGTTCGCCGATTTCCTCATGATATTTTACATCGCGCTTTGGTCAGATTAGACGTACTTAACACAGCCCCGAACTTGATGGATTTGAGTTCCCCACCCGGCAATCGTCTTGAGGCTCTTGGCGGCGATTGGGCAGGCTTCCACAGCATTCGGATTAATAGGCAGTGGCGTATCGTCTTTCGTTGGGAAAACGGAAACGCTTATGACGTTCAAGTGGTAGATTACCACTAAAGGTGTGACAAAATGATTCCCGAAAACCGCATTCCGACTCATCCAGGGGTTATACTAGAAGAAGAATTTTTAATTCCTTTAGGGCTTACGCAGGTTGCTCTAGCTAAACACTTAGGAGTTCCTACGCAAAGGATCAACGAATTGATTCGCGGCAAACGAGGTGTGACACCGGAAACTGCCTGGTTATTGGCAGGTGCTTTTAAGACAACACCACAGTTTTGGCTCAATTTGCAGGCAAATTATGATCTGGCTATGAACCGGCCCAAGCGAGAAATACAGCCGTTAGCACTGGCAGCCTAACATTCCGTGCATGGGACGCTGGCGCGATGCCTCAGACGGCTTGCTATTTGGTGATTGGCAAAGGTTTTGGTGAGCCACTGTGATTTACTTGGTAGGTGGAGCGCCCAGAGCTGGAAAGAGTCTCGTTGGTCAGCAAATCGCGTCTGACCTGAAAATTGCTTGGGTCTCGACGGACTTGCTGGTTGAACTCCTGCGGGTCAAAAACGAGCAGGGCGTAAAAACAGAATGGAATGCGGCGCCGGAAGCTATCCTGGCTGACGCCGAATGGTTTCTGCCCTATCTGGAAAGATTTATCTGGGGCGTTAGCTCCCAAGCTGAAAATTATCTGATCGAAGGCGTGGATTTTCTTCCGGCGCAGGTGATGGAACTCTCCAAGAAGTATCAGATCCGCTCAGTATTCCTGGGGTGCTCTCACATGACCTTGGAAAAGCTGGATCAATATCCAGGACGCTCACCGGGTTACGGCGATTTGCCTGAAGCGTTACGCAGACAGATAGCGCAGGACGTTCCGCGATGGAGTAGGCTTATTCAAGCCGAGTGTGAGCGTTTGGGGTATCCGTACATTGATATGGCGGATGACTTTTCGGAACGTCTGCGTCAAACTGCCAAGACGCTGACAAACCAGTCATGACAAAGCGGCGCGAATCAGACCCATGTGTAGAATACACGCCTAGACACTTACAGGGGGCAGGCTAACACGGCTTGCAGGCGACTTCGCTGCGCTCGCGGTGCTCGCTGCGCGGAGCGCCTGAAGCCCACCGTTAGGTGCAAAACAAGAGAAATACAATGGAGAAAAATATTTACCTTGCCAAAGCAAAACGAAGTCTTGAAGGTTTATCCGTTGGTGATTCCTTTGGAGAATTGTTTTTTGGGCTTTCCCCATATGAAGTTACATCGGCGCAGTTACCTTCAGGTACTTGGCGATGGACAGATGATACCCATATGGCTCTATCCATTGTTGAAGTTCTGGAAAAATTCGGCTATGTTGATCAAGATTATTTAGCACAAGCATTTGCAAGGCGATTTAACCAGGAACCTCATCGTGGCTATGCAGGCGGCGCCATGCGCTTACTTACTCAAATATCGACAGGCGGCAGTTGGCAGGAATTGTCTCCTAAATTGTTTGGTACCGGTTCATTCGGCAATGGGTCAGCCATGAGAGTTGCCCCCATTGGCGGATACTTTTTCAATGATTTACAACAAGTCGCAGAACAAGCTCGATTATCAGCAGTCGTTACTCATGCACATATTGAAGGTCAAGCCGGTGCAATGGCGGTTGCGGTTGCAGCGGCGATTGCTGCAAACGATTCATATCCGAAAGGTAACGACTTTCTCAATGAGGTATTCCCTTATGTACCGTCTGATACGATTACAAAAGAACGAATTGAATTTGCAAAACAAATTGCGCCTGACGATTTGAATACAGCAAGGTTACAGTTAGGCACAGGAAACGAAGTCTCATCACAAGATACCGTTCCTTTCTGTTTATGGTGTTCTGCTCATAACTTAGACGACTTTGAAAAAGCGCTCTGGTTAACGGCAAAAGGTTTTGGCGATGTAGATACAACTTGTGCAATCGTTGGAAGTATCGTTGCATTGTCAGCAAAAGAAATTCCAGCGTTATGGTTACAGCGCAGAGAGCCTTTACCAAGGTAAACGCACCTAACAAAGCATGCAATTGACGGTGGGGAGTCGCGGTTTAAGTGGTGAACGACCGTCTGGCAAAATGAAGGCGCTAGAGGGTGAACGCCGCAGACTGGTTGAGGTTGTGGGGAATCATGAGATGTTGGGTAAGAACGGCCGTTTACGTTGGCATAATAATATGAAGGGAAACGGCCGTTTGGCTGTGGCTGGTTTAGCGTGATGAGGGGATGAGAGAACGGCCGTTGGCAGGTGGGTATGTAGGGGCGGAAACGGCCGTTTAATTACCTATAAAACAGTCGCATTTAAGATTTGAAAACGGCCGTTGTCGGTTGGCGCGGCTTATCTCATTTGTTAGGTAACAGATAAACATGTCGCTACTGATCCAAGAAATTCCTGTAATAAATGCTCCAATGGAGCTACTGCTACTTGCCGATCCCTCGGAAGACAAGATTCGCTCCTATCTTTCAGGATCAAAGTGCTTCGTTGCTTCAAGTGGTGCGGTTGTGGTTGGCGCCTGTGTCGTACAGCCACGTGGCACAGATACACATGAGCTAATGAGTATCGCTGTTCACCCAGCCCACCAGAAGTCCGGATACGGCACAGCGCTATTGAAATGGGTTATTGATTTCTTTCGCAACTCTGGCGCCCGGCAACTAGAGGTGGGTACCGGCACGTTCGGCTATCAACTCGCTTTCTACCAGCGGCATGGTTTTCGGGTTACAAGCATTGACCGTGACTTCTTTGTCAAGAACTACCCTGAGCCAATCTTTGAGGACGGAATACAGCTCTTTGACATGCTGCGTCTTACGCTGAGGTATTCGGGCAATGTTGCCTAACAATTCATTCAAGCCGACGCCACTTCGCGGCGCGGCTTATCTCATTTGTTAGTCGGCTCGGCTGTTAACATAACTCGTTTTACCCGCGTACTACTAGACGGGGGTTCTGGCGTAAACGAAACGGCCGTTTACCACCCATAAAACCGACGTGATGAAAATTTTGGGAAACGGCCGTTATGAATGGTTATCGGTTATCGGTAAATGGTTATTGGGGGAGGGGAACGGCCGTTTAACAACCGCTGAAACCGGCGTATTGAGATGTGGAAAAACGGCCGTTCTCCGTTCCCAGTTGATGGTTAGCTCTTCTTTTTGCGTTTAGGAGGAGAGGCCAGGGGCAGGGTGAGGGTAAAAACAGCGCCCATGCCGTCGGGGGAAACGGCCGTTACTGAGCCGCCGTGGTGTTCCGCAATTTGCTGCACAATGGAGAGACCCAGGCCGGAGCCGCCGCTGTGCCGGCTGCGCGATTTGTCCCCGCGCCAGAAGCGGTCGAAGAGGTGAGGCAGGTCTTCGGGCGGGATGCCCGGCCCGGTATCGGTGACGGAGATGCGGACGAGATGGGCGTCTTGAACGGCCGTTACCAGCACTTTTCCGCCCGCCGGAGTATGCCGCAGCCCGTTGTCCACCAGATTGCCCAAAGCCTGCTGCAACTTGTCGGCGTCGCCGCTTACCGGCAGTGGCACCACAAACTCCGGCAGGGGCAGCTTCACGCCCTGCGCCTGCGCCAGCGGCGTCAGGCGGCTGATGACCCGTTCGATCAGGTCATACACGTTAATCTCCTCCCGGTTGATTTGCAGGCGGCCGGCGTCGGCCAGAGACAGCAGACGCAAATCTTCAATCATGCGGATTAACCGCCGGGTTTCCTCGTGCAGTTCGCCCAGTTCGGCCGGCGTGGGGTCCAGCAGTCCATCGAGCATCGCTTCTAAATTTGAATTCATGACGGTGAGCGGCGTGCGCAGTTCGTGGGCCACATCGGCGACCATCTGGCGGCGCACCTGCTCCTGCTGCTCCAGGTCGGCGGCCATCTGGTTAAAGGATTCAGCGACGCGGCCGATTTCGTCACGCGACTTGATGGGCACGCGCACGGAGAGGTCGCCCTGAGCCAGCGTTTGCGCGGCCTGGCGCAGGCGGGTGAGCGGGCGGGTAATCTGGCGCACCAACACCGTGCCCACGATAACGGCCAGAATCATGGCGAAAAAGACAGTTCTTTGCACTCCCTGCCGCACTTCTTGCAAAAATACCAGGCTAAAGGTTTCCATGTCGGTCGGCGTCAGCGCCCTGACCAGTTCTTCCATCACGATTTCAGGCGGAACCACATCCACGATAACCGGCTCAATCACTTCTGAGACAATGACTTCGCCGTCTGGTCCCACGATGGTGAACGGCAGAGCGTCGGAGACCGGTGGGTTGGCCGGGATGGGGGGAATGGTGGGCACAGGCGGAATTTCCGGGATGGCGGGGATGGACGGCGCCAGAGGCATGCGATGACGGCGCGGCAGCAGTGTGGGCACGATGTCTTCGATGTAGGCGGTGCGCCCCACCAGATATTGGCCGAAGGCGTCGGTGGTTACTTTGTCGATGAGGTTAAGCAGGGAAAACGAGAGAAGCAGCAGGACGAAAATGAACGCTCCTACTACTTTGAACCACAGGCTGGTGAATAATGCTTTGAACCGTCGTTTCATTTTAAATGGGGCGGGTGGCGGGTGGCATCGCCTCCCGCCACCCGCTGCTCATCACGATTTGATATTGACGTTGTCCAGGCGGTAGCCCACGCCATAAACGGTCTGGATGATGGGGGTGTCTCCGGCGCAGCAGCGCAGTTTGCGGCGCAGGTTTTTGATGTGCTGGTCGATGCTGCGTTCAAAGCCTTCATAGGCGATGCCCTGGGTGGCTTCCAGGATTTGCAAGCGGCTGAGAACGCGCCCTTGATGGCGAGTCAGGGCCGCCAGGATGTCGAATTCAGATTGGGTGAGGGACAGGTCTTCCGCGCCCAGCCAGACGCGGCGGCTGGCGCAGTCCAGGAGCAGGTCGCCGGCGCGCAGGGTGTCGGGTTCGGCGTCGCTGCCGTTGGCGCGGCGCAGCACGGCGCGCACCCGGGCCACCACTTCCCGCGGGGAGAAGGGCTTGACGATGTAGTCGTCGGCGCCAATTTCCAGACCGATGAGCCGGTCCATTTCTTCAGTGCGGGCGGTGAGCATGATGATGGGCACGCTGCTTTCGCGGCGCAGTTCGCGGCAGATGTCCAGGCCGTCTTTGCCGGGCAGGTTGAGATCCAGGAGGATGAGTAACGGCCGTTCTTTACGCGCCACCTCTACTGCTCTGGCGCCATCTTCCAGGGCAGACACGGCAAAACCCGCCTGTTCCAGATACAGGCGGAGGGTGCGGATGATGCGGGTCTCGTCTTCGACGATGAGAATTTTGTCGGACATAGTTTTTGTGTAGGGGCGATTCGCAAACCGCCCCTACTTTGAACATTGGCTGTGGCCTGATAACCAATGGTATTACGTTTTGGGTGATTTTTCTACGGGCTGCCGGCGCATGAGGAACCAGACGCCGACGAGGATGAAGGTAATGGCGAAGAAAGTGCGTATGAGGCTGCCGATGAAACTGAAGAAACTAAACCCGCCATGATGGACGATGATGGGAGCAGCCGGGATGGGCGGCACGGCCGGAATTTCTGGGATGTCGGGCACAGGCGGTACGGGTGGAATGACGGTGATGTCGGGTCCAAAACGGCCGTGCCGTTCCACAATCACCGGACCTCCTTCCAGTTCAAAGGCAAATTCGCCCCGCAGCGGATCTTCCACCGCTTCAACGACCGCTTCTTCCACCAGTCGCGCCACGTTTTCTTCTATAAAAATGCGCTCGTTGACAATACGATCCGCCCTGACGCGGTCAAAGCGGTCGGACGAACGGGAACCGGCAAACATGCCGCCGGCGAACCCCATGCTCAGTCCAACCATGAAGATAAAAAAGGCGGCGCCCAGGGCGAGTCCAATTTTGAGTAATGTTTTCATCGTTTACACTCCTTTGTGTGGCAGCTAGAGCGGGAGTTAGCGCCGGAGAGAGAGGGAAAAATAACTCTGGCTCTTGCTCTCGCTCTTGCTGCTTGTGTGGCATTACGTGTTTTCTGGGAGCAATGTAGCAGGAAATTGTGTAGAGAGTGTGTAGGGTTTGGTAAGGGGTGGTGTAGGAAGGCAAAAGGCAGAGGGCAAAAGGCAGAAGGCAGAAGGCAAAAGGCAGAAGGCAGAAGAGGGATGTTTACTGAAAACTGTCCACTGTCCACTGTCCACTGTTCACTGTTTACTGAAAACTGGCTTCAAGCGGGCGATTTGGATGACTTCGCGCAGGATGACTTCCTGGTCGGGGTTGGGGGTTTGCATGAGATCTTGGGCGCGGCGGATGACATCGGGGTCGATGATGGCGTCGTTCCAGGTTTCGGCCAGGTGGTCGCGCAGGGCGAGGATGGTGTCGGCGTAGGTGGTGAAGGCGAAGGTTCCCTGTTTTTGCCAGGTGTAGAGTTGGCGGGAAACGGCCGTTGCCAAAGCCTCGTCCGCCGCCACATATTCACAGTAATCATCCACCTCGCGCACCCAGCCAACCGGGTACACGTCCGCGCCCAGGCGCACCTCGATGGGCGGCGGCTCAGGCAGGGGGTGGATGTCGATGAGGATGCCATCCGGTTTGAGCAGGGTGTGAATTTTTGCCAGAGCATGGACCATGCTCTCAGGGTCGATTCATCACAACGACCAGGCCAGCAGGGCGATGTCGTATTTCTCCGGCGCGTAGAAGGTTTCGATCCCGACAGGCCAAAACGCCAGGCGGTCTCGCAGGGGGTCGGGAATCTTTTCTTGGGCGGCGGTGATTTTTTTCTCGGAGGGATCAAGGCCATGGACGAGGGCGGCCTGGTGCGCGTATTGGTAGGTTAAACGGCCGTTGCCACAGCCAATTTCCAACACACGTTTGCCCGCAAAACTGCCGGTAAAGGCAATAAGCGCATTCAATTCACTGGTTTCAGGGTCTTGGCGGATTATCATAGCGGAATGATAACAGAGGAAAGGGGTAGAGGGAAACGGCCGTTTTTCTGTCTGAAGCATGACATTCATCACTGGCTATTTCCCCAGATTGGGTCATACTTAATCAAAAGAAACTTGGTTCATCGGAATTTCAGGCGGTTAAGTTGGTGACGAGTAAGATCTTCAGACGCGCACCTGCAACCTGCACCTCAAAACCCCAGAAATTCCCCAAGACCCACAAACTTTTAGGTGAGGAGCAACCCATGACTAAACAAAATCTAGCCGACATGATCTTCCAAAGCGCGCAAACCTATGCCAACGAACCTGCCATGCGCATCCAAATCGACGGGCAGTGGCAGTCAACCAGTTACCGCGAAATAGGCGATACCATTCGCCAAATCGCCCGCGCCTTGCTGGCGTTGGGCGTGCAGCCCGGCGACCGCATTGGCATCTTTTCAGAAAACCGGCCTGAATGGGCGCAGGTTGATTTCGCCATTCTGGCCATTGGCGGCGTGAGCGTGCCCATCTATGCCACCAATACCAAACATCAAGCCGCCTACATCGTCGATGAGACCGAAATGGGCGTTATCTTTACGGGAAGCCAGGAAAATTACGACAAAATCCAGGCTATTACCGATCGTTCCACCAGTCTCAAACATATTATTGCTTTTAATGACCAGACCACAATCGGCGGCGAAGCGTCGCAGCACTTCAGCCGATTCCTGGAACTGGGCGCCGCCAAAGGCGCCGATACAACCGCCGACAGCGAAATTGAAGCGCGGCTGGCGGCAGCCGACTCTACGGATCTGGCAACCATCATCTACACATCCGGCACCACCGGCGAACCGAAGGGCGTGATGCTGACGCATGGCAACATTTTCCACCAGTTCAAAGCGATGGACGGGCAGTTCCACGTGGGTCCAGGCGACCGTTCGTTATGTTTTTTGCCCCTGAGCCATGTTTATGAGCGCTCCTGGTCCTTCTACATTTTCAAGTGCGGCGCAGCGAATTATTATCTGGCAAATCCCAAGGAAATAATTGCCGCGATGGCCGAAGTGCAGCCTACGGTGATGGTTAGCGTGCCCCGGTTGTATGAAAAGATTTACGCCGCCGCCATTCATGGCCTCAGCCAGGGTTCCGGTCTGAAAAAGAAGATTTTCTATGGATCGATTGGCGTGGGTAAGCGGTACCAATACGCGCTCAAGGATCGGGGTTCGGCCGGCGCGGTTCTCACTTTGCAGCACAAGCTGGCGGACAAGCTGGTTTTGAGCAAGGTGCGGGCGGTGGTGGGCGGCCCCAAGAATTTCTTTTCGGCCGGCGGGGCGCCGTTGGCCCAGGCCATCGAGGAGTTTTTCTTCGCCGCCGGGCTGCTGGTGTGTGAAGGCTATGGCCTCACGGAGACGTCGCCGATGGTGACGTTTAATACGCCCAAGGCGTTTAAGTTTGGCACGGTGGGCAAACTGATTCCTGACTGCGAAGTGAAGATTTCAGAGACCGGCGAGATTTTGGTGAAAAGTCCCAGCGTGACGCAAGGGTATTACCGCAAGCCGGAAGCCACTGCTGAAGCATTCCGCGACGGCTGGTTCCACACGGGGGACGTGGGCGAATTTGATGAGGAAGGCTTCCTCCGTATCACGGATCGCATTAAGGATTTGATTATTACCTCTGGCGGTAAAAATGTGGCGCCGCAGAAGATTGAAACGGTGTACGCCAAGGATCATTTCATTGAGCAGTTTATTACCATTGGCGACCGGCGTAAGTTTATCAGCGCCCTGATCGTGCCGAATTTTGAGGCGCTGGAGGCGTATGCCCGGGAGCAAGGCATTGCCTACCGCACGCGGGATGAACTGGTGCAGAACCCTGCCATTTATGCCTTTTACCTGGAGCGGATTAACGGCCGTTCCCAAGAACTGGCGCCCTACGAACAGGTGAAAGCCTTCAGGCTGCTCGCGGCGCCTTTTGCTCAGGAAACAGGCGAACTGACGCCCACGCAGAAGGTCAAGCGCAAAGTGGTGGCCGAAAAATACGCCGCCCAAATTGAGTCCATGTATCCCGAAGATTGATAGTGGGTAGCGGGTAGCGGGTATGACCCCAGACACGCCACCTGCAACCCACCGCTCGCTCTTTTTTTCTCTTTATCAGCGACTCTAAATTGCTTACAATATGCTTGTTTTATTTTAGCCACCTGTATGTTTTTCAATTAAATAAGGAGTAAGACATGAGCGCCAAGAAAATTTTGATGTTAGTGGGTGATTACGTGGAAGATTACGAAGTCATGGTTCCTTTTCAAGCGTTGTTGGCGGTCGGCCACACCGTGCATGCCGTCTGTCCGGACAAAGCGGAAGGGGATTCAGTGAGAACGGCCGTTCACGATTTTGAGGGCGACCAGACCTACAGTGAAAAACCGGGCCACAACTTCGCCCTCAACGCCACCTTCGCCGACGTCAAAGAAGCGGATTACGACGCCCTGGTTATTCCCGGCGGCCGCGCCCCGGAATACATTCGTCTGAACGAGCGCGTTTTGGAAATCGTGCGCCATTTTGACGCCGAGAACAAACCGTTGGCGGCCATCTGTCATGGCGCTCAGGTATTGGCGGCGGCCGGTGTGTTAGACGGCCGTTCCTGCTCCGCTTACCCTGCCTGCGGCCCCGACGTCACCCGCGCCGGCGGCACTTACATGAGCATTGCCGTCACCGACGCCCACGTGGACGGAAATTTGGTCACGGCGCCCGCCTGGCCGGCCCACCCCGCCTGGATAGCCGCCTTCCTCAAAGTATTAGGCACCAAAATCGAATTGTAAATTGAGCGGGAGCAAGAGCTAGTATCAGTGGATCGAACCCTCCGTCTTCTGGTAAGGGCGTAAAATTTTACGCCCTTACAGCTTCGATCTACTGATCATCTCCGTAACCCCAAATCCGTAATCCGTTTTCCGTAATCCGTTTTCCGATGGCGTCCACCAGAGGCAGCTCCTTACGGATTACGAATTACGGATTACGGATTACGGATTACCGCACACGGGCGCCAGCTCTACACTCTGGCTCCAAACTTCACGCCGCTTTTATTGTCAAAATTATTGAGCAGAGTATCATTTGCATATGGCTTCAACTTTTGTTTCAGGCGTCTTTAATTCGCAAAATACTCCGCAGGCGGCGATGCTTGCCTACCGTGAAGGCGGTAAGGCTGCCGGACAGCAGGATTACAGCCGGGCGATTCGTTATTACACCGATGCCTTGAATTTTGACGGCACTGACGCGCTGTTCCGCGCCCGGACGTATGAGTATCGCGGACAGTGTCACTGGCTCCTGGGTGACTTTGACAGGGCGGAAGCGGACTATCGGGCGGCGCTGGCGACCAGTGATGATCCGGTGCAGTTGGCGCGAACACAGGTTCGGCTGGGAGAGTTGGCTGATTTTCAGGGGGATTATGAAACGGCCGTTTCCCTCTACAACCAGGCGCTGGCAGCAGGCATCAAAATGAACAACCTGCTCGTCATAGGCCGGGCGCGGCGGGGATTGGGCATCATTCACCGCAAGCAGGGCAATACCGAGCGCGCCGTTACCGAGTTGACCCAGGCGCTGGCTGCTTTCCGGCAGGCCGGCGAAGCGCGGGAACAGGCGCGGGTACTCACCAGCCTGGGGCGCACCCGCCATGCCCGCGGCGAATATCAACACGCCTTGTCCAATCACAATGAAGCCTACACTATTTTGGAATCCCTCAACGACCGCTGGCGCATTGTGCAGGTGCTCAACGATATTGGGGAATGTCACCAGGCTTTATACGACATAGACAAAGCCCGCCAATACCATGAAAAAGCCCTGGGATTGGCCGATGAATACGAAGCGGTGCTTCTCAAACCCGAGATTTTGCGTAACCTGGGTGTTGACCTGGTGGAACTGGGTGAATACAACTGGGGCATGGCTTATCTCCAGGAAGCGCTGGAAGCGGCCCGCAAAATTAGCAACCGTGAGCAGGAAGCGTTGGCGCTTTATAATTTAGCCCGCGCCCAGCTGCGCATAGGCAACATGGCCGAAGCGGCTGAATCCGTGACACAATTGCAAACAGCAGCCGAACTGCTCGACGCGGATCGGTTCCGGGCATTGGGCCAATTTGTTTTGGGGGAACTGCTGTACCAACAAGGCCGGCGAGAAGAAGCGGTGGCTGCTTTGAATGCGGCGGCGCTGGCTGCGCAAACGGCCGTTGATCGCGGCGTGTTGTGGAAACTGCATGCCACCATGAGTCATGTGGTCGATAATGAAGCCATTGCGGCTGTGCACCGCATGATTGCCGCCGAATTTATCAGGCAGACGGTTGAGCCGCTGCAAGATGCCCGCCTCAAATATGGTTTTGTCCATGCCCCACCGGTGATGGCCGTTTTGCAAGCGGCCGATATAGACCCTGATAAGCTGTAAACCTCTCGTTTTGTCATAATCAAATTGAAGATTAGGCCAAAATACACCTGCCGTTTAGGGCTGGTTGTTGTATGATTGGGCGCTGGTCGTGTGCTTTACTTAGCCGCTTCCCAACTTCTGCAAAGGTGTGTTATGGTACTGTTGGACATCAATATTCTGCTGTTTTCTGCCGATAGCGTGCTCGTCTGGGGGGTTCTATGAGGCTGATAACGGCCGTTTTTACCTGGCTGGCTGAACGGCTGCGAGACGTGAGTCTGTGGCCGATCAACCTGGTGCGTGATTTCCCTCTGCGCCTGACGCGGTTGGCGGGCAGCAGTTGGCGGGGTGCGCGCGGGTTGGTGTTGTTTTTGCCTGAATTGTGGCGCGCTTTTCGTGGTGGAGATGGGCGGGAATGGATTCGTAAGCAAAACGGCCGTTTCTTCAACTGGCTCCATCAATTTCTCACCCAAATCTTTGACCTGGTCGGCGGACCGGAAATAGGTGAATTCTTCATGCACTTCTTTGCCCGCTCCAGCCCGCTGACCGGCGCGGAAACCGCCATGATCGCAGAGGTGTTAGGCTCGGAGGCCATGCGTTTTGGCGACGTGCGTGTGGTGGAAGGCGGCATTTTTGACCTCATCTTCAAAGCGAACGGCAACCTGGCTTTTGCGACCTGGCATTCCATCAATCTGCCGCGCACCGGGCGGCATACGCGGCAAAATTTACCCATCGTGGTGCATGAACTGACTCATGTGTATCAATATGAACGAGTTGGCTCCCGGTATTTGGGGGAAGCCATTTATATGCTCATCAAAACGAAGCGTAACTGTTACAATTATGGGGGTGGGACCGGATTAAACGAGGCTTGCGCGACCGGGAAATGTTATCGAGATTTCAATCGGGAGCAGCAGGCCAAAATCACACAGGATTTTTATGACTTAAAGACACAAGGCAAGGATGTAACGGCATATGAACCGTTTATCGCTCAGGTGCGCGCCGGGGAACTGTAATGTGAAGTTGTTTCTGGTATTGGTTGTGAGTTCTCTCATGTTCCTGGCTGCTTGCGGCGCCTGGAGCGACTCGCCGCCGGACACAGTTTTACTGTCACCCACGCCTGTTATCGTCGAAAAAACAATTATCGAAACTATCGTCTTGGAATTGCCGGAAGTGGAAGAACGGCCGTTAACCAAGGATCTGGTCGTCTGCCTGAGTAAAGAACCAGATACGCTGTACCGTCACGGCCGTTTATCCCGTGATGCGCTGGCAGTGCTGCAAGCCGTCTATGAAAATGACATCACTCGCCTCAATTATGGTTACCAGGCGCAAGGGCTGGTCAAGCTGCCGAATCTGGCTGACGGCGACGCCTGGATTGAAGAAGTGGTCGTGGGGGAGGGTGAGCGCGTGGTGAATGCGGAGGGCAGTGTGGTGTCTTTGGTTCCGGGAGAACTGGTGCAGACGGCTGATGGCAAAACGGCCGTTTTTGATGGCGCCCCTCTCGTCATGCGGCAGATTAGCGCGGAATTTACCTTGAAACCTCGTTTTTGGGCGGATGGTGAGCCGGTGACTGCCGCCGATTCCGTCTACAGCTACAACCTGGCTGTGCAAACCGGCGCTTTGCCCGTAAGAAGCCAGGCGCTGCGCACCGCTCGTTATGAAGCCATCGCTGATCAAACCGTGCGCTGGACCGGCCTGCCTGGATATCGAGATGCCCAATATGCCACCAGATTTTGGTCCCCGCTGCCCCAACACATTTGGGCAGAGTACAACATGGCAGACATTCCTACCTCAGAAATGGCTGCCCGGCTGCCTGTGGGCGATGGCCCCTTCCAAATAGTCGCCTGGGAAGATGGTCAGTTTATCCGCCTGGAAAAGAACCCCTATTACTATCTTTCTGCGGAAGGCTTTCCTTATTTAGACAGTGTTACGTTTCGCTTTGTGCCGAATGCAGATCAAATAGCGGCCTTTTTGTTAAATGGCGGCTGCCATATTGCCACGCAAGACGCCCTCCAGTCAGGCCAGTTACCCTTTTTACTGGAAGCGGATGCAGTCGGGTTGCTTGATGCGGAGATTGTGCCTGGCACGGTGTATGAAGCGCTCAATTTTGGCATTAATTCTTGGAACGGGTATGGTGATGGTCAGGGTCGACCGGACTGGTTTGAAGACGCCCGGGTGCGGCAGGCGGTGGCGCTGTGCCTGAACCGGGAAGCAATGGCGGCAGAACTGCTAAACGGCCGTTCCCCCGTGATGCACAGCTACCTGCCCGCAAGCCATCCGCTCTACCCGCCCTCTCTCAGCCAGTGGTCCTATGATCCGGCCGCGGCCAACGCCTTGTTAGACGCCGCCGGCTATAAGGACGCCAACGACGATGGCTACCGGGAAGATCCGCGTACCGGCCAAATTTTCCGTTTCACCATCACCACCACAGACCTTTACCAGATCAACCGGCGCATCGCCGCCCGCGTGCAAGAAGATTTGCGCCAGTGCCAGCTTGTCGTAGATATAGAAACGTTGTCGTCTGAAGTCTGGTACGCGGGTGGAGAAAACAGCAAACTATTTGGCCGCCATTTTGATCTGGGCCATCTGGCGCTGCCCATCGGGCAAGAGCCGCTTTGTACGTTGTTCGCTTCCTGGGAGATCACCGGTCCGGCCGACAGTATCAACCCGGCGACGGGGCGGGATTACACCGGCTGGAATGGCCTGAACAGCACCGGTTGGTGGGATAAAACGTATGATGCAGCTTGCGAAACGGCCGTTTCCACCTGGCCTGATTCACCCGAATATCATCACGCCCACATCCAGGCCCAACTCAACTATGCTCAAAATTTGCCCATGTTACCCCTCTTCCCGCGTCTCAAATTCGCCGCCGCCCGCCCCGAAGTCATAGGCTTCCACCTGGATACCACCCAGGAATCAGAACTTTGGAATCTTTACAAACTCGACCTGGATCTGCCCATCCCCTGACAGATGGCTGACCAGATACTGGCCCTGTCATACTGATCCATCCCCCAATCTGCCACTCATTTGACCCTTTTAAGTTGCTTGCTATAATCTTTTCAGGGAAAATTGATTCTAAATTACATCTCAGAACACTACATATCTGATCAGGATCAGACCCCAATCCTGTTCTAAAAACGATGGGAGGTGATGCGTTCAAAAAAATAAATACCAAACGAACCCATAATCATATTGATTTTTAGTAGATGGTTGGCCACAATTTGGCCGCCCCAAAATTCCCTTTGGAGGAGAATAGATGTTAAAAAAATCATTTATCCTGGTTCTGGTGCTCATGGCAGCAGTCCTCGTGTTGGCAGCCTGTGCAGCCGAGCCTCAAGTTGTTGAGGTTACCCGCGTCGTCACCGAAGTTCAGACAGAAGTCGTCGAAGGTGAAGGCGAGGTCGTCACGGTCGAAGTTGAAGTCACCCGTGAAGTCGTCGTCACTGAAGAAGTAGAAGTTGTTGTTGAAGCCACCCCTGTTCCCGTAGATCGTAACGGCGGTTGGCTGGACACCATTGCCTTTGTACGCGAACCGGATGCCAATGCCGCCGTTTCTCGCCTCATCGCTGGCGACATTGATATGTATCCCAGTGGCCTGCCGGCGCCCTCGGCTGCCCAGGCTGCCGCCGATGCTGGTACCATTAACCTTGTCAACCAGTATGGCCTGTACTACGAAATCTTCTTCAACGTTACCGATGCATGCGCCGATGGCAGCTTTAACCCATTCCAGAATGCCAAAATTCGCGAGGCGATGAACTGGGCGGTTGACCGGGATTACGTTGCCAGCGAAATTTATGGCGGTAATGCCGTGCCCAAGTACACTGCCTTCTCTGAAGCCGGTGTCGACCGTGGTGCTTTTGCGCCAGACATTCGCGCCATCGAAGCGAAATATGCTTACAACCTGGAGCAGGCCCGTGAAGTTGTTACGGCGGAAATGGAAGGCATGGGCGCCGAATTGGTAGATGGCGTCTGGACCTTTGAAGGCGCCCCCATTGTTCTGATCAACCTGATCCGCAGTGAAGCCCCCCCGCGTACGGAAAAGGGCAACTATTTCGCCACGCAGTTGGAAGCGCTTGGCTTCCAGGTGGAACGCCGTATTGGCACCGCCTCTGATCTTGGCTCATTGTGGACCGGCGAACCTACCGAATGCGCCTGGCACACCTACACCGGTGGCTGGAGCCAGACAGTTATCTCCCGTGATGACGCCAGTTCTTTCAACCAATTCTACTTACCCGAAGGTTACCCGCTGCCCGCTTGGCAGATATTTCAAGTTCCCGAGCGGATGTCGGAAATTATCAACCGCCTGGTTAACAGTGATTTTGCCAATCTGGAAGAACGGGCCGAACTGTTCCGCGAAGTCCTGCCCCTGACGCTGGAGCAATCCTACCGCATCTGGGTGGTCAGCCAAATTACCCCCATCCCCTACAATGATGACGTCGCCGTAACCGCTGATCTGGCTTCTGGGATACAAGGTTCTCTGCTTTGGGCCAGAACCGCTCGTTTTGTGGATGAGGTTGGCGGCACTATGACCGTTGCCACGCAGGACATGTTTGTTGAACCCTGGAATCCCATCGGCGGCTCCAACTGGGTCTTCGATGCCATGGTTAAGAACGCCATCAGTGAACCGGCGCTCTATGCCCATCCAAACCTCGGCATCAATGTTCCCAATCGTATCGAAAAAGCCGAACTTGTGGTCCAGGAAGGCACCAATATCAACCTGGACGAGACAACGGACTGGTTAGAGCTTTCCTTTGCTCCCGAAATCGAAGTTCCGGGTGATGCCTGGGCTGCCTGGGATGCTGAGAATCAGGTATTCTTGACGGCTGATGAGGTATATACCGAAACGCAAACGGCCGCTTACAAGAGCACCGTCTACTATCCTTCTGGTTTCGGTGGCACCACCTGGCATGATGGCAGCCCCTTCTCGCCGGCTGACATCGTCATGACCATGATTACCCGGTTTGATGTGCCCAACGAAACCAGCCCCTACTACGATGCAGCCGAAGCGCCTCGCTTTGAGCAGTTTGTGGCGACGTTTAAAGGCGTCAAAATTATTTCGACGGATCCGCTGGTGATTGAGCATTATGGCGATGACGTGCAATTGGACGCTGAAAACTCCGTTGTCTCCTGGTGGCCCTATAGCACCTATCCATACGGTGACGCCGCCTGGCACAATATGGCCCAAATACTGCGCCTGCAAGCCAACGGTTCCACCGCTATCCATACCGGCACAGCCACTGAAAATGAAATCGAGCGCGTGAGCTTGCTTTCCGGCCCCTCCATAGCGCTTATTGGCGCGGAATTGGCGCTGTCTGCTGAAGAAGGCTTTATTCCCTACGCGGCCACGCTGGGTCAATTCATCACCGCCGAAGAAGCCGCCGAACGGTATGCGAATTTAGCCACCTTTGGCCAACGCTACAGCAATTACAACATCGGCACAGGCCCCTACTTCTTACAAGGCGTGTTCCCGACAGAAAAACAGGCTATCTTGAAGCACTTTGATGCCTACCCCGATTCGGCCGATCGTTTCTCTCAATTCTCTGCACCGGCAACGGCCGTTGTGGAAATTGACGGCGACACCCGTGTCACCATCGGTCAAGAGGCCTCTTTTGATGTATACGTCGATTACTACCTCGGTGCTTACGCCGTTGACGACATCAAATCTGTTACCTACTTGCTCTTTGACGCCACCGGGGCGCTGGCAGCGCAGGGCGAAGCGGAAGCTGTGGAAGACGGTTTGTGGCAAGTTGTCCTGGATGGCGAAACAACCGGGTTATTGAGCGAAGGCTCCAGCCGCCTGGAAGTTGTGGTTGTTTCTAAACTGACAGCCTTGCCTGGCCTTGCTCAGTTCCCATTTGTAGCAGCTCCCTAAACCTGACTTACTTTTGTTGGTAGGCAAATAAGAAGATTTCTTTTGAAACTGCCTGACAAAATATTGTTAGTCTAAGATAAGATTGGAAGCAGCGAAGGTTGCTTCCAATCTTATACTGTCAGGTGGGAAGCAGCGAAAGCTGCTTCCCACCTGACAGTGTTGTTTCACAAACGAGTTGGCCAATAGCAGCAATTACAATTGTGGCAGGGGATGGCGCGGGTTCAAGCTGGCGGAGACAAAGCACCTTACCTCCAATCGATTCGCCCACATATGCCTGATAAGTCTCTTTGGGATTTCTGTCTAAACAAGTGGTAGAATACTCTTCTGTAGCTGTTTAGCATCCATGATAAAACAGTTGTAACTGGTTTGAATTTTCGGAAATGCCAATTAACTGCGTATTCAATATTCAAACAATACTTCTTTAAGCAACAATAATTATGAACGATCAGAGTATCTTCTCAATAACTTGCGGCGGAGTTGGTTGAGCCTGTCGAAACCAACGGCCTTGGCCGAACCTACGGCCTTTGGCTGAACCAACGACATTCGACAAGCTCAGGCCTCGTTTTCCCAAAATATTGAGATGTTGCCAATCCGACATTTCCGGTTGGCAGGTCACAAGATACATTAGCTGCTTTACGATTAAAATGAACTTATAAACTGCATTCTTGGGCAGCTTTTGTTAACCAGCGAGCGACTTCATTCTCCCCAGGCTCAAGTTCATGAGTTTGAGGAGTAACAAATGTATTAAAGTATATTAAGCGGCGCTATGAAGCAAATCGATCCTGAAACCACTTTAACCCATAAGGAAATGGTGCAAGAACGTGACTCAAGAAGCTCTATCCCCTAATGTAGATGACCTATCCGAAAGTGTTGCCCAGTCGGCACGTAAGGCCAATGTTCAATCATTGATGCGTTTACTTCGCTACACAGCTTTACGGGTTGTGGCCCTCTTTTTCACCATAGTTGTTGGTGTGTACTTTACGGTATTGGTGGCAAACATGGGTGGACATGTTGATAATATCCGCCGCGCAACAATCCGTGAACAGGTCTTAACATCGCTTTCTTCGAATATCCAATTTCAACGCCTTCCCGAAGAAGAGCGAACAAGTATTATTGAAGAAAATATAGCGCTTCAAGAGCAGCAGTTTGGGTTGGATCAACCATTTGTGGTACGCAGCTTTCGTTACTTGTTGAGCGCCATAACGCTCAACCTGGGGTATTCTGAAAACATGAGCAGCGATAGCGGCTCACGTTTGGTAAGAAATATTATTTTGGAGCGATTGCCGTCAACGTTGGTGCTTTTCGGGACGGCAAACCTGTTTCTCTTCTTTGCCAGTCTGTTTATGGGATTAAGCCTATCGCGACGATACGGCAGCTTCTCCGATAAATTCGTCTTAGCCCTGGCCCCAACTTCGGCTGCACCGGGCTGGTTTTATGGTTTATTCCTCATTCTTATTTTTGCCAGTTTATTAGGGGTGCTGCCTTTTGGCGGCATGGTTGGGACGCCACCGCCTGACAACCCCCTTGAATATAGTTTGAGCCTGCTAAAACATATGATATTACCGGTAACGGCTTTGTTGTTAAGCGCCATCTTCTTAACAGCCTATCAATGGCGCACCTTTTTTCTCATTTATTCCAGTGAAGATTACGTCGAGATGGCCAAAGCTAAAGGGCTGCCAAACAGTATGATTGAACGGCGATATGTGCTCCGCCCCACTCTGCCGAACATTATCACCAGCTTTGCGCTGTTACTTATTACATTGTGGACGGGTGCTATTATTTTGGAAACGGTGTTCAATTGGCCGGGTATCGGACAGCTTTACTTTCGAGCGATTGGCCTGTTTGATACCCCTGTAATTTTGGCTAATGTTGTTGTGTATGCCTATCTTTTGGCATTAACCGTCTTTTTCTTGGACTTTATTTACGCATTGGTTGACCCACGTGTACGAATTGGTGAAGGAGGCAAGGGCCGGTGAAAAAGATCTCTTCTTTTCTAAAGCAGATCAGTCGTTATCCATCAGCGATTGTTGGCATGTTGATCATAGGTTTTCTGCTAACCCTATCAGTGGTTACGCTAATTGTTATCCCGTATGATGAAGCTGTCCGGTTGTGGCGCGGCGGCGAGGATGTCTGGCGAGAATCTCCCAGTTATGCCTGGCCTCTCTGGTACAATTGGTTTACAGATCGTGACTTGCCTGCGACCATCGCATTAAAAAGTATAGAGGGCGACGGACAAAGAACAGAAGAGTCTTTATCAGAAGATACCCGTGAAGTACGTTTTGTTTATGAATTCGACTTTCCCTATGATGAATTCCCCCCAGAATTGATTCTGTTCTCTAGTGCACAATACCAGACGAAACAACCGTTTGTGGAATTGACCTGGTTTACGCCTGACGGCCGTGAAATTCGGCTTGGCGAGTTTTCCTCGGCAGCTTCTTCTTCCTTCCGCTTTGGGCAAGACGATCGCTTGCAGCGTCGGCTTGAACGCTCAACAGGGATTGAAGGCCTTACGGCCGAAAAAGGGTTGTTTGCCGATCCAGAAAAAGAGGACCTGCAAGTTCTAAAAGGAAAGTACCGGCTTGAGGTTGCTGCCTTGCTGTTTGAAGAGGATTCAAATATTGAAACTACATTTGTGAGTTATGGTCTGGTGCATGGTCTGGCTGGCACCGACCACCGGCGCCGGGACTTAATGGTGGCTTTGTTATGGGGCGCGCCGATTGCTATGGCTTTTGGTCTACTAGCTGCTTTAGGAACAACAGTTACCACCATGATGATCGCTGCCACAGGCGCCTGGTATGGCGGTTGGCTAGACGGAACTATTCAACGGATCACTGAAGTAAACGCTATTATACCGGTGCTGCCTATTCTAATTATGGTGGGAACCTTTTATTCCCGAAGTATCTGGCTGATGCTGGGGATAGTCATCCTTTTGAGCATCTTTGGTTTATCGATCAAGAACTACCGCGCGATTTTCATGCAGGTTCGTGAACTGCCTTATATTGATGCAGCGCAGGCATATGGGGCCGGTAATATGCGCATTATCTTTCGTTATATGGTTCCGCGCGTCCTGCCTCTGGCTATTCCCCAAATTGTCATTTTGGTTCCTAGCTTTGTGTTCTTGGAAGCATCTTTGGCGGTTCTAGGACTGGGCGATCCGATTTTGCCAACCTGGGGCAAAATTATTCAGGATGCTAACGCGCAGGGTGCGCTGTTTATTGGGTTGTATTACTGGATTCTGCAACCGGCTGCGCTGCTAATGTTGGCCGGTCTTGGTTTTGCGATGGTTGGTTTTTCCCTTGACCGTATTTTCAACCCCAGATTGCGGGAGCTTTAACATCATGACTGAAAACAGCAACAAACTTTTGGTGGTAAACGGGCTGCGCTTGCATTTTAAGACAGAAAGAGGTGCGGTTCAGGCTGTTGACGGTGTCGATTTTGAATTACCCCGTAATCAGGCAACAGTGATTCTTGGCGAGTCGGGTTGTGGGAAAAGCTCAATGGCTAAAGCCATGCTGCGCCTTCTTCCGCGTAATGTCGCCCAGTATGATGGCGAGGTGCTTTTGGATGGCCGCGACATCATGAAGCTTAATGACGAGACTTTCCGCAAAGAGATCCGCTGGAAAAGAATCTCCATGGTACCTCAAGCCGCGATGAACGCGCTCAATCCAGTGATGCGAATTGGTGATCAAGTTGCAGAACCAGCGATGATTCATTTGGGTCTTAGCAGAAAAGATGCGTTAAGTCAGGCATTGCGCATGTTTGAGCAAGTTGGGGTTCCTGCAGACTTCCTTCACCGTTACGCCTTTGAGCTAAGTGGGGGTATGCGTCAGCGGGCCGCATTGGCTATGTCTCTTGTCACGCTGCCTGACCTGGTGATTTTGGATGAACCGACGTCGGCTCTTGATGTTTTAACCCAAGCCGGTATTATGAATTTGATGAAACGGGTCAAGAAAGAGATGGAGACCAGTTTCATCTTAATCACTCACGATATTGCCACATCGAGTGAGTTGGCAGACAACGTGGCCGTTATGTATGCCGGGCAAATTGTTGAAGTAAGCGATGCGCATCGTTTCTTTTCTGGTCCGCTGCATCCATACTCAAAAAAGCTGATGGCAAGTGTGCCTCGTCTCCGCGAGACAGTAGAACCTGATTTTATCGTTGGACAACCTCCCAGTTTGTTGAATCCCCCAACAGGATGTCGTTTTGCGGACCGTTGTCCGGCTCGTTTTGAGAAGTGCAGTGAAGAGCCGCCGACCATTATTCAAGATGATCGCCAGGTCAAATGCTGGTTATATGCTTGAGCGAATCATAGAACCCGGTGAAGGAAGAAACGGATAACATGAGCGACATAAACGATGATTTGAAGAGTAATTTGCATGAAAATGGGCAGCCTCTATTACAAATTCAGGATTTACACGTCTGGTATGAGTTGAAACGCTTTGGTTTTGGCCATGCTGGGTACGTGCGTGCTGTGGATGGCGTAAGCTTTGATCTGAAGCAAGGTGAAGCAATGGCTTGTGTTGGCGAGAGCGGCTGCGGCAAGTCGAGTTTGATGAAAACCATCTTAGGTCTGAATAGACCAACACAAGGTGATATTGCTTTTGATGGCGCCCAATTAACTGAGATGCATGGCGAGGCGCTGCGCTTATACCGCGCCAAAATAGGCTATATACAGCAAGACCCCTATGGGGCGCTGGCGACGTTTATGACGGTGCAGCGTATCTTGGAAGAGCCATTGATTATTAATGGCTTCAAAGATAAAAAGGAGCGCTTGAGACGTATCTACAAGGCGCTGGAAGAGGTAAAATTAACTCCGGTTGAAGAGTTTTTATCAAAGTTTCCGCATATGTTGAGCGGTGGGCAGCAGCAGCGGGTTGTCATTGCTCGCGCTATGATCATGGAGCCAAAGTTACTGGTGGCTGATGAGCCAGTATCTATGCTGGATGCCTCAGTACGGGTTGAGATATTGCGCCTTTTGCGCAAATTGCAAGAGAGCCATAATCTGGCAGTTATCTACATTACGCACGATCTTTCAACTGTGCGCTATTTTTCTGAATATATTTTTGTCATGTATGCGGGTGAGGTTGTTGAGATCGCCAAGATGGAGGATTTGCTGAAAGATCCGAAACATCCGTATACGTTGGCATTGTTAGAAGCTTCTTCTGATCCGGATGCCAGTAATGCCTTGGTGATGCGCGAGGTGCCGCCTGGTGAACCCCCCAGTCTGGTTAACCCTCCCACAGGTTGCCGTTTTAACCCGCGCTGCTCACACATGATGGTCGGCCTCTGCGATGTAAAGCGCCCACCTGATTTTGTCGTGGCTCCTGGTCACCGTGTGGCTTGTTGGCTATATGATGAGGATCATCATGCTCCGTAGCCGTCCGATTGTGATAGGTTTTTTCATGGTGCTTGCTGGCGCTGTGTTACCATTCCTCATGGTAATAGGTATCCTAGAGTCCACGTTTTTCATGAACTTCATTGCATTTGCCTCTTCGACAATTGGCGTATTTTTGGGAGTTATTGGCGTCGCGATGTATGTGGGGGAGAACCGGAAAAAGGATGGAGATTTGTTCAGAGATTGAAATAACCGCTTTTTCCAGACAGGCTGAGTAGATACCTGAAATAATTAAATGGTTAAAGCGCCAGTTGTTTACGCGATGTGGTTTTTATCGCATAAATATCTGGCGCTTTTTTTGCTCACCACCAGTGTGGCGCGATTTGCCAGAGGTCAGCATAATTTTCGTCATCCTGTTAGTAGAAAAAATGCTGGTTGGGTGGCGCATTGCCAGCCATCCCTGCCTGTGTTAGAGTTAGGCTAATTCCGCACACTTAGAGAAGAAGAGACCAAATCTGTGGGAAACAACAATCAAAATATCCTTGAAGTTAAGGGGTTAAAAACCCAATATTATACTGAAGCTGGCGTCGTGCGGGCTGTTGATGGCGTTGATATTGTCGTGAAACGAGGTGAAGTTCTAGGACTCGTCGGCGAATCTGGCTGCGGTAAAAGCGTCACCTCCTTGTCTATCATGCGTTTGATCAGCCAGCCAGGGCGCATTGTGGATGGACAGGTTTTCTTCGACAATGAAGACTTGTTAATCTTGCCCGAATCACGCATGATGCATATTCGCGGCAACCGCATCTCTATGATCTTTCAGCAGCCGCAAAGCAGTTTGAACCCTGTTTTTCGCATTGGCGATCAGATAACAGAAGTGCTGCATATCCATCAGGATATAAGCAAAGAAGAGGCCTATAACCGATGTATCGAACTGCTGCGGATGGTTGGTATTCCGGAGCCGGAAGCGCGCGCCCGGGCTTTTCCGCACGAAATGTCTGGCGGTATGGCGCAGCGTGTGATGATTGCTATGGCCTTGGCTTGCGTGCCGGAGCTGCTCATTGCTGATGAGCCGACCACTGCGCTTGATGTTACGATCCAGGCTCAAATTCTTGATTTGATGCGCAATCTGAAGTCCAAAATGGATACGGCCATTATTCTTATTACCCATGATTTGGGGGTGGTAGCGGAGATGTGTGACCGTGTAGACGTGATGTATGCCGGGCGCATTGTTGAAGAGGCGCAGGTCGAAGAGTTGTTTGCCCGGCCTAAACATCCCTACACGGCGGCCCTTATTGGCTCAACTCCCATTTTAGGACAGGCTGAGAAAGACCTCGTCACCATTCCAGGTACCGTACCTAATCTCATCAATTTGCCATCGGGCTGCAAGTTTGCGCCGCGCTGTGTGGAGCGGATTGAACATGGCCTGACAAGGTGTGAAGAAGAAGAGCCGGAACTGCTCCAGATGGCGCCAGATCACTGGGTTCGCTGCTGGCTGTATGACCAGGAGGATGCAGTGTGATAGACGAAAACAAGCAAGATGATCTGCAGGAAGCGCCCGCCGCGCCAAGAAAAATCTTGGTGGAAGTACAGAATCTCACAAAATATTTTCCGGTACGTTCTGGTTTGTTTCGACGGGAGTCTAACTGGGTAAAGGCGGTTGACGATGTCAGCTTCTTTATTTATGAAGGGGAATCTTTTGGCCTGGTAGGGGAATCGGGCTGCGGCAAAACGACGATTGGCCGCACGATTTTGCGGTTGATTCCGGCTACGTCTGGTTCTGTGCAGTTTGACGGGCGTGATGTTTATCAGTTAAGTGGGAACGAGTTGAAAAAGCTGCGCCGAGACATGCAAATTATTTTTCAGGATCCTTACTCTTCGCTGGACCCGCGTATGCCGGTTGGGGAAAGTATTTCTGAGGGGCTGCGCATTCATACGGATAAATCGGCGCAGGAGCGGTATGATATTGTGGTGGAAATGTTGACTCGTGTGGGGCTGCGGGCGGATCATGCCCGCCGGTATCCGCATGAGTTTTCTGGCGGGCAGCGGCAGCGCATTGGTATTGCCCGGTCGTTGGCGCTGCGGCCCAAATTTATTGTGTGTGATGAACCTGTTTCGGCGTTGGACGTGTCGATTCAGGCGCAGGTGCTGAATATTCTTAAGGATTTACAGAAGGATTTTGACCTGACGTATTTGTTTATTGCTCATAATTTGAGTGTTGTGGAGCATTTTAGCAACCGGGTGGGCGTGATGTACCTGGGAAAGATGGTGGAAATGGCGACGCGGGAAGATTTGTACGCCGATCCGCTGCATCCTTATACGCAGGCATTAATGTCGGCAATTCCGGTTCCGGATCCGACGGTGAAGCGGCAGCGCATTTTGCTGCAAGGGGATGTGCCCAGTCCGTTGAATCCGCCTACGGGCTGCCGTTTCCATACCAGATGCCCGCTGGCGTTTGAGAAATGCGGGCAAGAGGAACCGCCGTTTAAGGATTATGGGCATGAGCATTATGCGGCTTGCTGGCTGTTGGAGACGGGAGAGAAAGGGGCGAGTAAGTTAGCGCAAGCCAAGCTTTCAGCTGAGTATATTTCTGTTATTGGCTGACGGTGTTCCTATTGATTGATGTCGGATAGTGACTTATTATCGAGATATGGCAGACGTGAAAAAAGTCCTGGTAATTGATGATCATTTTGAGATGTTAGAGCTGCTTCGCTCGATGTTAGAGTTGTCTAATGAAGAGTGCGAGGTGTTGGCTGTGCCGTCGGCTGAGGAAGGATTGTTGGAGCTGCGGCGAACGCCGTTTGATCTGGTGATTACGGATGTGCGACTGCCAGGGATGAGCGGTTTTGATTTGGTGCGGCGGATGCAGCGCTTGAAGCGGGAGACGCCTGTGATTATGATTACGGCGTATACTTCGTCTGAGGGCCAGAAAGAGGCGAATGAACTGGGTGTGCTGCACTATTTCTCGAAGCCTTTGGATACGGATGCGGTGTTGATGGCTGTGCAGATGGCGCTGCATGGGAAGCCGCCGACGCTGCCGGTGAGTGTGGAGGAAGTTTTGGGGGAAACGGCCGTTTCTGAGGATGTGCGCAAACGTTTAAAAACGCTGCAAACGGACACGGGCGCAACCGGGTTGATGCTCTCGACGTTGGAGGGAAAATTAATCTTCCAGATTTCCAGTGATCGACCGGCGAATCTGACGGACTTGTCTGAAGTGCTGGCGCAGAATATCAAGAATAGTTTTGCGTTGGCGGGTTATTTGGTGACAGACAAGCCCAGCACGATTCAATATCATGCAGGGGATAAAGTGGAGTTGTATTGCGCCAATATCGGTCAGCGTTATTTCCTCACGATTTTCTTTGACGTGCAGTCCCGGCGCGGTCGTATTGGCACGATCTGGGTGTTTACACAACGGGCGATTAAAGACTTAATAGAGATGCTGCCTGAGGTGTATAAACCGTTGAGCAGCAGTCGTGCAGTGCCTGTTGTGGCCCCTGTTGTGGTTCCTGTTGGGGCGGCGCCTGTAGTTGCGCCGCCAGCGGCTGAACGCGAGCTGAACATGCCGCCGCTGCCACCGCAGCCAGAACCTGAAATGGAAACGGCCGTTGAAGAGAACTTTTTGGATCTGGATGCGTCTGACCTGGATGATCTGTTTGGCGAGACCAATCTGGCTCAGGTTGGCAACAGCGCCGACGCTTTTTGGGATGATGCGCTGACAGAGACGGACGGGCCGGTTGTGGGCGGGTTGTCACTGGAAGAGGCCAAAAAACAAGGTCTGTTTCAAACTGATTTGAATGCAGACCAACTGCTAGATTAAGATCGGTGCCTGGTGGTTCCCTGATGACGCATGCGCCGGGCGTTTTCTAAATATTCGATGATGCGGGCAGCCACGTCTTCCCCGGTTACCGATTCGATTCCCTCAAGGCCAGGCGATGAGTTGACTTCCAGCAGCAAAGGCCCTCTTTTAGAAGGTACAATATCGACGCCGGCCACATAGAGGCCATGAGCGCGGGCGGCGGTTACGGCCAGTTGGACCGTGGCTCGATCTGGGGTGATAGGAACGGCCGTTCCCCCCAAATGCAGGTTTGAGCGAAATTCCCCTTCTGTCACAGCCTGTCTTTCCATGGCTGCCACACATTGATCCCCCACAATGATGAGCCGCCAATCTTTGCCAGCCGATTCGGCGATAAACTCCTGAATCAACGCCTGCCGCCTGGCGCCCTGAATTTTGTCCATGACGGCGGCGACCGTAGCCAGGTTGCGGGCCAGGATGACTCCGTTGCCCTGTGTGCCCTGGATGAGCTTAATGATCACAGGCAGACCACCCACCGCTTGCACAGCAGGATAAAGCGCGGCAGGATTGGCAATAACGGCCGTTTTAGGCGTCGGCAGCTTATGTTCCATCATCAACTGCATACTGCGCAGCTTGTCACGAGATTGGGCAATGGCCTCCGCCGACGCCGTCGTCAGCACCTGCTGTCTTTCAAACTGGCGCACCACTGCCAGCCCATATTCCGTAACCGACGAGCCAATTCGCGGAATAATGGCGTCCACCGCCGCCACATATTGCACCTTATGCGCCATAATTCCCCATTTACGCGGCAGGTGGGTGTGGGGCAATATCACCTTGATCTGATTTTGTTCAGTTGGCTGTCCCATTTCCACCGCCACCGTCATCGTGTCAATAATGACCACTTCATGACCGCGAGCCTGACCGGTCTGCACCAGACGGCGGGTACTATATAAACTGCGATTTCGTGACAAAATTCCTATTTTCATTGATCTGCTTTGACCAGGGTTATCAACCTCGATACAATCCCCAATCTGTTTCACCAGGATGGATTTTATGAGTGCAATAGAAACTTATGTAATTGTACCAACTTATAATGAAGCTGATAACCTGGACGAATTGGTAACACAATTATTGGCCTTACCTGTGAACCTGGGCATTATCATTGTGGACGATAACTCGCCTGATGGTACCGGCGAACTGGCCGATAAATGGGCTGAAAAATGCCTGGATCGCGTTTACGTAATCCACAGGCCAGGGAAGATGGGGTTAGGTACTGCTTACATTGCCGGTTTCAGAATGGGGCTTGATGAATTGAATGCGGCGCGCCTCATGACCATGGACGCGGATTTTTCGCATAACCCCCGATACATTCCCGCAATGATTGACCTGAGCCAGCAAAAACACGTGGTGATCGGCTCACGCTATGTGCCCGGGGGCGGGCAGCACAACTGTACCTGGAAACGAGTGATGTTGAGCAAGGTGGCTAACACGGTTGCCAAGACATTATTGGGTTTGAAAGCGAAAGACACCACGGCCGGCTTCCGGCTTTACCGGCGTGAAGTTTTACAGTCTATTCCTCTGGATCAGGTCTTCTCCAGCGGATACTCATTTTTGGTTGAAATGTTGTTCATGTGTCAGCGTCGAGGCTGGCAGATTGGCGAAGTACCTATCACTTTTGAAGACAGGCGCGCCGGAACCACCAAGATTTCCCGCAATGAAGTTATCAAGGCGCAGTATACGGTTTTCCGTCTATTTCTCCGTCGGCTTCGTGGAGGGGAACCGCGCCGTCCAACCATACCTATATCAACATGATCTCAGTAAATTGTGGCTTGTGTGGTCAGGATAATTACAAAGTTCGCTATCCGGCTACACTCAATGGAAACAGCGATATTCAAGTTGACGCCTTTCGATGTACGAATCCGGGGTATGGACATCATCCCCAAATTGTGATGTGCCAGAACTGCGGCTTTGTGTATGCCAACCCTCGTTGGTCGGAAGACGAGTTAATTCAGGCGTATGCGGCCGTAGAAGACGAGATGTATGTTACGGAGCGTACGGGCCGGGTTCTCACGTTTAGCAAGCATCTGGAGCATTTGGAAAAGTGGACGGGGCCGGGAAACGGCCGTTCCCTTCTCGACATCGGTGCGTATATAGGCGTCTTCGTGGAAGTGGCGCAGAAAGCAGGCTGGCGCGCCACCGGCGTAGAACCCTCCGATTGGGCGGCTGGCGTAGCTCAGGCGCGTGGCTTAAACGTCATTGTCGGTACCCAGCAGGCGCCTGAACTGCAAGACAAACGTTTCCACGTCATCACCATGTGGGACGTGATCGAACATGTGGCCGATCCTGCCGCCGAAATGGCCCAGGCATACCAACTGCTGGAACCAGGCGGCTGGCTGGTGCTGCATACCATGGACATCGACAGCCTGACAGCCCGGCTCATGGGCGGGCGCTGGCCCTGGTTCATGGATATGCACCTGCACTACTTCAGCCAGAAAACCATGGCCAACATGTTGGCGCAAAACGGTTATGAAGTGGTCTGGTCAAAAGCGCAGGGGCGTTATTTGCGCCTGGGCTATATTGCCAGCCGCATCGGCGGCCTGAATAAGACTTTGGGCCGAATTTCTGAAAAAGTCGTGTCCGGGCTGGGTCTGACTGAGAAGGCTGTACCGGTGAATTTTGGAGATTTGTTCACTGTGTATGCCCGCAAACCTGAGCGCATACCTGAATAAACAAGCCTCTTAAACTTTAGCCTACCATCATGGCGGAACAATGAGTGCTACAAATCCGACGCGAGCAAACTTTTTCGGGTGGCTCACCCTCGATAAACTGCTTACTCTCATCGTATTTATTGCTATTTTTACAATGGCGGCCAGAATTCCCACCGATACCGATAGTTGGTGGCACCTGCAGGCAGGCCGTTGGATCGTAGAAAACCAGGCAGTCCCCACCATTGATCCCTTTTCTCATACCCGTTTAGGCGAACCCTGGATTGATCATGGCTGGCTGGCGCAGGCCGTTATGTTTTTGTTTTGGAACGGACTGGGTTATGCCGGCTTAGTGCTGCTGTTGGCTGCCCTGGTAACGGCCGCTTTCCTGTTTGCCTTTTTGCAATGCCGGGAAGCGAATCCCTGGCTGCGAGCGTTTATTTTGATTTTGGCGGCCATTACTTCCGGCATTATTTGGGCGGTACGGCCGCAGATGGTGAGTTTTTTGCTGGCGTCGGTGGTGGCCTACGTGTTATACCGCTACAAGCATGGCAGCCGGCGTATGATTTGGCTGCTGCCTCTCATTTTGCTGCTGTGGGTAAATGTGCATGGTGGGTTTGCTGTCGGTTTCATCCTGATGGTGGCCTATCTGTTTGGCGAAACGGTCAATTGGGTTATCAAGCGCTGGCAGAATCCCGACGTATCGCCTGAACATGACGAACTACAGGCGATGTCATTGCGGCAGATTGGCGTCTTGGCGCTGGTGATGGGCATTTGCTTCTTGCTGCTGCCGCTGAATCCCAACGGGGTGTTGATGTGGAGTTATCCCTTCCGCACCGTCAATATCGGCGTTTTGCAGGATTTTATCGTGGAATGGCAGTCGCCCAATTTCCATGAGTTCTACCTGCACCCGTTTATCTGGCTGCTGCTGGCGGCGCTGGCAGCGTTTGGCCTGGCAGGGCGGCGGGCGGATTTTACCGATTTAACGCTGGTAGCGTTATTTGCTTATATGTCTCTGCTGGCGGTGCGTAACATTCCTTTATTTGCGTTGGTGACGGCGCCGATCATTGCTCGTTATGCTACGTTTGCCCTGGCTCGCTGGCTAGGACCGCAGGCGGCGGCTTTACGCAAAGGCGCACAGGCAAAACCGGCGCTCCTGGTGAACTGGGCGCTGCTGGTGGTGGTACTGCTGCTGGCGCTGGTGCGTATCAGCGAACCGGTGACGGCCGCGGCGAATGAAGCCGCGCAGGCGGAAAGTTTGCCGGTGGGGGCGGTGGCGTATTTGAAGGCAGAACGGCCGTTAGGCCCCATTTTTAACGACTACAACTGGGGCGGCTACCTGATCTGGCGCCTGCCCGAATACCCCGTTTTTGTGGATGGCCGTACCGATTTATACGACGATGCGTTTCTGCGCGATTATTTACTTATCGACATGGCGGGTAATGGCTGGGAAGAGAAGCTCGTTGATTATGGCATCAATCTGACCGTGATCAGCGTAGACAGCCCATTGGCAAAAGCGATGGCTGAATCGGAAAACTGGCAGGTCGTTTACCAGGATGAGCTGTCTTTCATTTTTTCTCATACGGCTGATCAATGACCCTCGCTGCACCACGCCAAATTTTGCAATATCGGACCGGTTTGCCTGCTTTGATTGTGCTGCTGGCCTGCTTGTTGTATGTGGGGTTTGCCCTGGAGCAGCTTCACTGGGATCCCTTGGGGTTTGCCACGTATGACGGCCATTTTTCTTACCAGATTGCCCTGCGCTTTTTAGAAGCGCCGCCTTATCTGGATGTACCGGCATACCGGTTCCAGCGCATTACCTATCCGATCATTGTGCGTTTGTTGTCTTTCGCCCAGCCGGAAATTGTGCCCTGGATGTTGATAGGCGTGAATATCGCGGCGATTGTAGTGGGTACCTGGGCGATGGAGAAACTGCTGACCGGCCTGCGCATCAGCGGCTGGTATGCCCTGGTATATGGCCTGTATGGAGCGCAAATGGTGGGCCTACGCACCAATCTGACAGAGCCGGTGGCAATGATGTTTGTCATGTTGGGCATTCTGGCCTGGGAGAAGGAGCGGCATTGGTGGTCGGCTGCGGCGTTTGCCCTGGCGATCTTGGGCAAAGAACCGATGATTGTGTTTCCGGCGGCGTTTGGGTTGGTCTGTCTGGTGAAGCGTGACTGGAAATGGATGGTAGTGTTGGCGGGAACGGCCGTTCCCTACATCCTCATGCAGCTTTTTCTGTGGCAGTGGTTGGGCGAACCGGGTCTGGGTTCCGGCGGCGACGGAGCCACGCCCTTTCCCCGGTATCCCCTGGGCGGCTGGCTGGAGATCAGTCAAGTCAACCTGCAGGGCTTTTTGCTTATCTCGCTCATCATCGTGCCCATGTCCATCATTCCAACAATCGCCGGTTTGGCCCTGAGTATACGAGATATTGTGAGACGCCTGAACCATCCATATGTGTATTGCGTGCTGCTCAACTGTCTCGCTATTCTCTTCCTGCCCCGCTCCACTTTTCAGGAACCGGCGGCTATGGTGCGGCTGACACAGGGCTTGATGGTGAGTTTGCTCCTGTATGGAGCCTGGGTCACATCCAAACGCATCTTGAATTACAGTGTGTTATGGATTTTCACCAACGTTTTGTTGATTAAAGGGGTCGCTTGAGATGTTGGTTTGGCTAAAAGAACCTCAAACCCGGCGCGACTTATTCTGGATCACCCTCTTTGCGCTCATCGTGCAGGCATTTTGGGGACTGCGTATCACCCACCCCACCTATTTTGACGCCTTTTATTACACCACCAACGCCCAGCGGCTGGCCGAAGGTCACGGTTTAACGCAAGAAATTATCTGGCAGTACCTGGATCAGCCGGACAGCCTGCCTGTGCCCAGCTTTACCTATTGGATGCCGCTGCCGGCGATCATCGCCGCTGCCGGTTACAAAATTAGCGATAGTTTTCGAGCCGCGCAGCTCCCCTTCTGGCTCATGGCGGGCTTTTTACCCTGGATGGGTTATGGCATTGCCTGGCATCTGAAACATAACCGCCGCCTGGCCCGTGTCGGCGCCTTGTTCACGGCGGCAGGCGGTTACTACGCGGCTTACTGGGTGCAGCCCACGACCTTTGTCTTGTTTGCCTGGGTAGGAGGCGGCTGTTTGCTGGCCCTGGCATGGACGCATGAAGCAAAACGGGGGCGATACTGGCTGCTGGCTGGTGTATTGGCCGGCCTGAGTCACCTGGCGCGAGCGGATGGCGTGCTGCTGTTGGGCGTGGCCGGCATCATCTGGTTGTATGAGGTTGGAGAATGGCGGCGAAAGAATAAAGATTCAGGATTAAAGATTGAGGCGACGCCGCTCAATCTTCAATCTTTAATCTTATGGGG
>JAWOGU010000687.1:0-14704 GCA_046496595.1 Chloroflexota bacterium | reverse complement strand
CCGCCATGCTCCAAAGGATGAACATAAGTTGCGGCGTGGGCTGCTCCGGCGGGCACAGCGCCAGGCCGCGCTGCGTCCAGAGTTCCGCTTCGACGCTCTGGCGGTTGATGACAAATATTTCTGCCAGGTGGCAGCAGCAGTCCACTTGCCCTTCGACGCACTGCGTCTGACGGTAGACAGCCAACGCTTCTTGCAGCCGGACAACGGCCGTTTGATATTTGTCCAATATTTTCAGGTAGACGCCCTCGGCGTAGAGGACCTCAGCCTGCCAATACAGGCTGCCCAGCGCTGCCGCAGCCTGCTTGAAGTGGTCGAGATGGATTTTTTGACTGGCGTAATCATTGACGTCTTTGTCATAGATAACCTGACGCCGCCAGAACAGACAGGTGAGTTCCCTGTCGTCCAGGCTGGGGAGCAGCGCCGCCAACTGCTGCAAATCGGCTAACTGTTGTTCACGACAGCCGTGCCGCTGGTGGCTGTTTTCGCGCAATAAAAGCAGGTCGAAGCGCAGGCGCGGCGCGATGGGCGTGGGCGCGGCGGCCAGTTCCAGGGCGCGGTTGAGGGCTGTCAGGGCTTCGGAATCGGCGTAAACGGCCGTGTACCCTTCCGCCGCCGCCAGATAATGGGGAACAGCGCTTTCCGCATCGCCGCCAGAATCGTAGTGATAGGCCAAGGCGGCGGCCAACTCTTGGGCTTGTTCGGGATAGAGGCTTTCCAGCACTTCGGCGGCGCGGCGGGGGCGGATTTTGCGTTTGGTGGGGGGAACGGCCGTGTAGAGAGTGGATTGGATGAGGTGATGGGCGAAATGGTAGTTACGGCCGTGCGCCGCATCGCAGGTAAGCTGCCGGTCGAGCAGTTCGTCCAGCGCGTCCAAAGCCTGGCATTCGCCCCAACTGCCCACTTCGCGCACCGCGTCGGGGTCGAAGTGGGGGCCAAAGATGGCGGCCACGTCGGCGTAAGCGCGGGCGGTGGGCGAAAGCGTACTGAGCCGTTGGTCAATGGCGGCGCGAAGGCTGTCTGGCAGGTCGGCGAAGGCGGTCTGGCCGGTTTCCTGCCATGCGTGCAGCAGCAGGTTGAGGAACAGGGGGTTCCCGGCGCTGGCGGCGTGGAGCGAGGCGGCCAGTTCAGGGGCGGGGGTGGGCAGTTGGGCCAGGAGGTCGGTAACGGCCGTTACCCCCAAACGCCCTAAGGGCTGCCTCTCCACCAACTTCTCTGCCTGCAAACAGCGGCGCATCACCTGGAGGGGATGGCTGCGCGGCGTCTCCTCCTCGCGGTACGTGCCGACGATGAGGACCGGGGCTTGCGCCAGCCGCCGCGCCAAAAATTCCACCAGCGCCATCGTAGATTCGCCCGTCCAATGCAAATCTTCCAAAATCAGCAGCAGGGGGCGCGGCTCGCTTAATTTTTCCAGGCAGCCGGCCACGGCGTCGAACAGGCGCGTCTTTTCCTGGTCGGGGCGAATGGCGGGCAGGGTGGGCAGGCTGCGGCGCGCCCGCAGGTCGGGCAGCAGCGGGGCCAGCGCCGCCAGCCGCAGCGTTTCGCTTTCCAGGCTGGCGAGCAGAGGCAGGGCGGCTTGCAGCGCCTCGGCCACCGCCTGGTAGGAGATGGATTTGTGCTGGGCGCTGCCGCCATGCAGCACCCGCGCGCCCTGGCTTTCGGCCAGCAGCGCCAGTTCGCGGACCAGGCGCGTTTTGCCCACGCCGGCTTCGCCGCCGATGAGCAGCAGCCCGCCACGGCCGTGGGCGGCGCGCTGCCAGCGGGCAGTCAGATGGGCCATTTTGCTGTCCCGGCCGACAAAGGGCAGCAGGGTGATAGCGCGTTCGGTTGTTTCGGGGGTGGCTGGCGGGGGGTGGCTGCCGGGTAAACGGCCGTGACGCAGCACAATCTCGTACAACGCCTGGGTTTCCGGCATGGGATCCACACCCATTTCCTGGCGCAGATGGTGGGCGAATCGGTTGTATTCGGCCAGCGCCCCGGCGCGGTCGCCGGTTTCGTAGTGCAGGGCGATGAGCTGGCGCACGGCATCTTCGCGGAAGGGATCGTGGGTGAGAAGCTGCCGCGCATAACTGCTGGCTTCGACATATTTGCATTGGGCGCGCTGCTGCCCAATCAATTGAAACAGCGCAGTCAGGTAAACTGTGTGCAGCCGTTCGCGCTCGAAGAATATCCAATCGTCGTAAAGGGTCTCAAAGAGGGCGCCGGAATAGAGGACGAGGGCGTCGGGCAATGTTTCCGGGCGCGTAACCAGTTTCTCAAACTCGGCTACGTCCAGCCAGAAGTCGCTGTGGGGGTTCCATTGGATGGTGGAAGGGGTCGTTAGCACCCAGGGTTGGGCCGGTGAAGGGACTGGCGGCAGCAGGCGGTTGAGCCAATGCAGGTGGCGGCGCAAGTTGGCGCGAGCGGTTGGCTCCGGGTCGTCAGGCCAAAGCGTGAAGGCTACTTGTTGGCGCTCAAGAGGTTGGCGGCGATGCAGCAGTAGATAGGCCAGCAGAGGCACTGTCTTAGGCGGAGCATTGAGTTTTAGCGCCTGGCTATGCAGGGCAAGACGTGGTTGACCCAATAAAATGATGTGCAGCATGAAGGCTCCCCCTGGCAAATTCGGGTACAGATTCGTAATACAGGCAAAAATGGTTCACTTTAGGCTCGTTGCGCCCGCCAGCGGGCTATCAATTCCGAAACTTGTTCGACAAAATACTTGTAATGTTACGATCCAGGCGGCTCAGTTCAGCCACAAGCAGAATATCTCCTGCTCCCCATTTGGTGTGCAGCTCATCAATCCGCACCTTTGCGCGTTGAACCCCCTAAGAAACATGTTTTTCGTGCTTTTTCACCCTGCTGCCGATGTCATTTTCGGCAATTTTTATATCAATCGCAGATGTAGTTTAGCACATGTTTTTATGGTTATGATACGCCTTTTTGGCCGCAATCGGCCATGCCAGATGGGAGCAGGAGGGTAATTGTGATGGCGATTGAACGCACTGCCTATTCATGGTTCAAACAAACCTTCACAGAGCACGAGTTAGAGGATCTAGTTCTAACAGATTTTGTTGTTTTGTAATAAGCGAGACGCTATTGGCTAAACCTGACGAAGAGTCAAGCGAATAGGTCTCAAAGAAAGTATAACAAAACTAAAATCGAATCTACCCGACACACTAAACGGATTACCTTGCCCACTATTTAGCAGGCTACAAGGAACTTCTGCATGACAAACAAACCTTTCGACATTGTCTCAATGAAATGATCCAAAATTATCCAGAGCTTCAAGGTCTTCAATGGCGGAAACCATCACGAGACAAAACCCCGCAGCGCTGGCTGGTAGTGGGGAAACACCTGGTCAACGGCCGTATTCCCCAAACGTAAGCCCACCACCTCCGCCAGCACATCCCGATAATCCGTCGTTACCGCCAGATCGCCGGGTCCAAACAATGAACCGGCTTCCAGACCCGGCCACTGACCCAATACTTGCCCGCCGGTCACATGCCCACCCAACAGCAGCATCAGCCCACCATGGCCGTGGTCGGTGCCCAGGCTGGCATTCTCAAACACCCGCCGCCCAAACTCCGACATCACCACCACGGTGATTTGCCCCATGTACTCAAGCAAGTCGGCGTGAAAGGCGGCTATTCCTTGCCCCAGGTCGGCCAGCAAGCCAGCCATCAGCCCCGTGCTGCCCCCCTGCCCAAAATGCGTATCCCAGCCGCCCAGGTCCACGGCCGCCACCTCCAGCCCCGCATCCGCCTTAATCAGCATGGCAATCTGGCGCAGGCTGTAGCCAAAATCACTTTCCGGGTAGGCCGCGCCGCCTTGCGGCAGATACCCAAGCGGGTCCAACTTCGTCAGCGTGTCGATAGCCGCCAGCGTCTCCCGCCCCATCGCGCCTAATTCATCCTCCTGCCGGTACAGATCGCGCAGCACGGCCGTTATTTGTTGTGCCCGCTGCGTATCCCCACTCAGGTGAAATTCAACAATCGAACGCATGGCCGTCGCCGGAATAGCGCCGTACAGGCTGCGCGGCACTGTCTCTCCCAGGCCAATGGCGCGAATGGGGCTGTTATTGCCGGTGTTGTAGCTGGCTAAATGGCGATTGATCCAGCCAGAGGCCGGACCGCGCTCATCCGCCACGCCCCGCTCCATCAATGCCATCGCCTTGAAATGGCTGCGCGATTCATCTGGCGCGCCGCAGGCATGGATGATGGCTAAATGGCCTGCCTGCCAGGGGTCCAGTAACGGCCGTAACGCCGGATGAAGGCCAAAAAAGCCGTCCAGGTCAATGACCCTGTCGCTGCCGGTTACGGTGGTGTGGTCGGGACGGGCAATCGCCAGGCTGGGGCGGGCGCGGTAATACGCTTCCTCGCCATGCGGCGCCACCATGTTCAGCGCGTCGGCTGCGCCGCGCAAAAACAGCACCAACAGCACATCGCCGCGGGGGCTGGTTTGGGGCGGCGCAAAGGCTAAACGGGGCATCCAGGCCGGCCAAACGGCCGTTATCCCCGCCGCCATTCCCGCCAAAAAATCACGTCGCGTAGAATGTGAAATGGTCATGAGTTGTCCTTTGGAACGTGGGTAAAAATAACTTAGGAATGAGAGCAAAACAACTTGCGAAAGATTGAAGATTGAAGATAGGTCGTGTGCTAATCTTTAATCTTTAATTTTAGTTCCGTATGTTATTGAATTCCCATACCTTATTGGAGATAGGTTCAATCTCTGTCTCCCTCACCGCCATTGAAAAACCGGCGCAGCCAGCAGCCCCGCCAGAAAAACAGGCGCGGCCTGAGCCAGATCCGCCGCCTGTGCGGGGGTCAACGCCGCCAACAATGGCTGGCTGTCGGCCGGGGGCAGCGTGCCCCCCAACAGCAGGCGGCTGAACTGATCCAGCAGCGCCGCCGGTTGGTCCAATTCGGCCAGCAGCGCGGGAGCCAACTGCCACTGGGTTCCGCGATAGCCGTTATCGGCCAGGCGGGTGGCAAAGCGCCAGCGCGGCAGCAAATTGCGCAGCCAGACATCCGCTATGTCAGGTGGGCCGTCCGGGGTAGGCCACTCATAATCAGCCTGCCCCATGGCTGCCAGTTCCGCTTGCAGCGGCTCGCCGCCATCGGTTTCCAGCGGCAGTTGGCGCAAGGCGCTGCTGACGAAATCAACCGGCCGCTTGAATTTGGGCGGCAGCGGGCCGGACCAGGCGGCCAGACCATCCAGCAGCACCACCCGCAGCATGGCGCGGATGTCGCCGCCGGTGCGGTTGAAGGCAACGGCCGTTTTTTCAACCAGTTCTGGCGCAGTCTGCTCCGGCGCGTCGCAAATGAAGCGGCGCACCAGCTTTGTCGCCAGATAACGGCCGGTTTGGGGATGGGCGGCCAGGGTTTGCAGCGCCGCTGCGCCCGCCGCCTGCCCCGGCGCGGACACCGTTTGCCCCAACCACTGCTTAACGACCGGATCATGATTGGTCTCGTCGAAGGTAAATTCGCCCCACCAACCATGCGTTTTCACCGTCCAGCCGGTCAACATGCGCGCCAGCGCCAGCACATCCTGCTGGCTGTAGCCGCCATCCACTCCCAGGGTATGCAGTTCCATCACCTCGCGGGGGTAATTTTCGTTGGGCCACGCTTTGACGTTGGCCTGGTTGTCCAGGTAGGTAAGCATGGCCGGGGAGGCGGCGGAAGCGTGCAGCAGGTCGGCAAAATTGCCCAGTGCGTTGGGGCGGATGACCTGCCGGTCGTCTACCGGCTTCAGCGCCCACACTTCCCCTTTGGTGATGGCGATGTTCAAGTGATCGGTCCAGAAATGGACCATCATTTCATAAAGCTGGCGGCGGCTGTAAACGCGGCGAAGAAAAGTGGCTTGTTGAAACGGCCGTTGTACCTCTTGCGGGTCCCACATCAACAAGTAGTCGGCGTCTTGGGCGATGAGGTCGTAGGGGCGCAGGCGCAGTTCGGCGGCGCGGTCATCCACATTCTCATAAGCCAACTGCTCTTCCAGCCAGCCAGCAAACCCCATTTCGGCCACAGCCGTGCGTTCTGCCAGGGTGGGGCCAAATGTCACCCGCCGCAGCAGGGGATAGGCCGGTTCGTGGCGCCAGTCGGGCCACTGCGCCAGCGTCAGCGGACCACCAGCCAACCGGGTGTAGAGGGGGGCGCAGCCGCTGATGGCGGCACCGCCGGCGGCCAAACCGGCCATTTGCAGGAATTGGCGCCGGTTAAGCGACATCGCCGGTCCCCGTTGGCTGCCCGACGAGACGCGGTTCAGCAGCAGCGGCCGGGCGCGGGCGGCGCGACATCAGGGCCAGCACGGCCGCGCCAAGGCTAAGGATCAGGCAAAGGGGGATGAACAGAAACCAACCGATGATGGGAAAAGCGGCGGCCAGTTCCAACAAAACCACGGCGCGCAAAAAGCTGCCCGCTGGAGACAGGCCGGGGTTGGAGCGCTCTCGCAGCCGCTGCGCCATCCAGTGCGTCAGCCCGGCCGCGCCCACAGCGGCGACAGCCAGGGTGATGACGACGAGGGCGACAGCCGTGAAGTTGGCCCCAGGCAGCGGCAGGTTGACCAGCGCCACGACCACCACGGTCAGGAGAAAGACCCACAACAGACCGGAGAAGAAGGCGCGGCCAGGGGTGTGGGTCAGCCGCGCTTCGGCGCGGGTAACAGGGCCGGGGAAAAGCAGCCACCAGGTAAAGATGAGGCCGGGGAAGGCAATCCCCAAAGCAAGTAATGTGCCAAAAACGGCATAAACGTCAGACATGGTATCAGCACCTCCAATGGTTTGTCTTGAAGAGGGATACCAGAACTGAGATGAAAAAGTTGCAGCAGTTTGCGCGTGAATTTCAGAACGCGGGGCCGTCCATCTCTGCGCCGGGCCGGATGCGCCCGCGCTGCAAACGGCCGATAAGGACCATCACGCACGCGCCCAGGGCGGCAATCAAGAACAGGGGCAGCAGGAGAAACCAACCCACAAAGGGAGCCAGGGCGGACAACAGGAGCAGGCCAGCGGCGTAAGCGTGGCTGGTGACAGCGGGTTTGTCCGGCCAGAGCCGCTGCCCCAGCAGCAGCGTCAGACCCGTTAAGCCCAGCAAGGCGGCGGCCACGAGCGCCCCTAGAAAAAACAGGGCTGGCAAGGCAAAAAATTGAGCCGCGTTTTCCGCCAGAGCAAACAGGGTCAGAATGATGATGCTCAGAAAAAAGAGGTTGACCAGGCCCACGACAAATGAGCGGCCGGGCGACTGCTCTAAAACAACCTGTGTTTGCGCGGCGAAGCGCGGGAAGAGGCCAGTGAGGGTGACAAGAACGGCCGTTCCCGTGACCAATATCAGGAGAGCAGCAAAAAATAGTTGTAATAGTTGCATGGCTTTTAACCTTTTTTGGTATCTTCTCAAAAAAGCGCGGCAGAGTTGGTTGAGCCTGTCGAAACCAACGGTCTTCGACAGGCTCAGACCTCGTCTCCCCTGGATATTGAGAAGATACCTTTTTTGTAACCGGTGATCGGCGTTGAATGCCAGACAGCGCGCACACTGACCAGCCAGACGATGGCCGCCGCCAGCGCCAACGGCAGTAGCCAGGAAAGCGACAACCATGCCTGATCCAGCCCCTGCCAGGCAGCCATCCAGCGCGCCGACCACAATTCAGGCGTCCAGGCGGCGGTGATCCATGTTTGCCAGCTCTGGTTGAACGCGATCCAGGTGGCGCCCGGGGCGCTCAGCCAGGCAGGGAGAGCGGGGCGCAGCGCCGACCAGGTGGCCAGCAGGGGCCAGGCCAGCAGCGTTAACAGCAGCGCAACGGCCGTTTGCCCGGCCACCAGGGAACGCCAGACGCGGGCCGGCAAAGGCGCAGGGGCGTCCAATTGGGCCAGCACCCCGGCTGTCAGGTCGCGGGTGAGGCGGGGCGCCGGCAGGGCGTCCAGTTCAGCATCCAGGGCGCGCCAGCGGGCGAGAACGGCCGTTAGCGCCGGTTCTTGCGCCAGCCGGGTTGTCAAGGCGGCGTGCTGGTCGGGCGGCAGATCTCCCTCCAGGTAAGCGAGCAGGAGCAGTTCGTCTTCAGGGGTCAGGGTTTCGTCAGCCATATCACACATCTTCAGCGGGCAGCCGTTCTAGCAGCAGTTTGCGGGCGCGCAGCAGGTGGCTTTTCACGGTATTGAGCGGCAGGTTGAGCCGGTCGGCAATCTCATTGTAGCTTAACTCCTGAAAGTGGCGTAGTTCCACGACGAGCCGGTAGTGGGGCGGCAGGGTGTGGATGGCCTGCCAGAGCTGCTGCCGCCGCTCCCGGTTGATTTGTCGCTGTTCCGGCTCGCGCCAACCGGCGGCGTGGTCGTGGGACCAATCTTGCTCCTCCAACATAGGGGGTGGTTCAAACGGCCGTTGCCGCAGCAAGTCGTAACACATGTTGGTGGCTATCTGCCGCAGCCAGGGGCCAAACGGCCGTTGCCGGTCGAAACCGGCCAGAGAGCGAAAGGCGCGCACAAAGGTTTCCTGGGCTGCATCTTCCGCGTCTTGCCGTTGACCCAGAAGCCGATAACAGACCGCAAAGACAGATTGCTGATACCGGCCGACCAGCACGCCATACGCCTGGTGGCTGCCGCGCATGGCCTGAGCCAGCAGTTCGGGTTCATCGGGCGGATTCATACCTGGTAAGGATACCGGATTTGGCGGCAATTGGTTGCAGCAATTTATAAAGAGTCCGGACGTTGTTTACGACGCAGCGACCAGACCCGGCCGCGCCGGACTTTCGTTTATAATGAGGATGGGGGCAGCGGCGACCCTGGCCGTGCAGCACAATTTGGTGACGTAGAAGTCAGGTTTCGCCAGAAAGCCTGACTTTTGATAACTGGTCAACTGACCAGGGGGTAACCTCTCCTGCTGCCGGAAGCGGCGGGGTGGGTGGTTTTTTTATACTTGGCACATGGAACTTATTCTTTACCTCCGGGCGCGGAACTGGCCGGTGGCGGCCGGCTATGCGTTATTTATCGGCATGATGGCTGTCGGCTATTTTTACAACGTTACCTTCGTGCAGTTGGGGCTGAAAGATTTGGGAGAGCGGGTGCTGGGTTTGTCGCCGATGGTGGTGGCCCAACAAATGGCAGTCCTGGCTTTGCTGACTTGTGTAACAGCCCTGATCGTAGGCTTCACGATGCAGCGGCGCGGCTGGGGAACCCGGCTGCTGCGTAAATTGCAATTGGCGCTGGCAGTGGTGCTGGTGCAAACAGGGCTAACGGCCGTTTCTCCCCACATTTCCTCACAACCCCAATTTTTGCTGTGGATTGTCATTTGTTCCCTGGCGCTGGGCGTGGGCGTGCCCGCCACCTTTAGCCTGACCTCCGACCTGATCCCGGTGCGGGATCGGGGGTACGTGGCGGCGGTGATTACGGCGGCTGCCTACTTTGCCGCCGCCGCCTTCCCCGGTGGCTGGCAAATTGAACCGTTTAGCCAGGCCATGCTGTGGATCATGATACCCAGCGTTATCGGATTGGGCGTAATCGTGGTTCTGGCCAGCAGCGGGCGCAGCTTTGTGGCCGGGTGGGTGGCGGAATTGGCGCAGAATCACCGGCGGGCGAGATTTGGCAATGGCCGTTTCCTGCGCAGCGGTAACGGTCATGTCAACCGCCGCTTTATCGGCTTCGTGGCCCTCATGTTTGGCATCTTTTTTGTAGACAGCCTCGGCTTTTTGCGCATCGTGGATACGCCCATCCTGGTGGATGGCGCCTGGCAGGCGGCGCAGCAGACACCTCGTCTGATTATCGCCGTTACCCACGCGGCGGCAGCGCTGGTGGCTGGCGTGTTGTACACCTATCTAGACGAGCGCCACCTTTTTTACTGGATTTTCGGCCTCTTCGCCCTGACCCACCTTTCTTATACTTTTCGCGTCTGGCTGCTGCCGGAAACGACGATTGCCGCCCTGGGCACGCCCATGCTGTACGCCACGGCCGTTTCCCTCTACACCGTCGTCAATTTTGCCCTCTGGGCCGACTATTCCACGCCCCAAACCATCAGCGGCAATACGGCCGTTGGCGTCGCGCTCTCCGGTTGGACGGCCACCTTCCTGAGTACGGCGCTGTCCATCCGCTGGCAAAATCAGGGGATGCCGCTGGAGGAACATTTGCGTCTGGTACAGGCGTTGGCCTTGCTGTTCTTGCTGGGAATGCTGCTTTTTGCCGTTATCGGTAAGCCGTTAGCCGCCAACGGGAAGCGTTATACGAGGTGAAATAAATATGAGGCGACTCTGGATCATTCTACTGGCGCTGCTGTTAGTGGGCTGCGACGATGGCCTGTACAGTGGCACGCTCGTTTTTGACGGCGTCCACACCATTGGCCCGGAAACGCACCTGCCAGGGGACGTGCTGCTGCGGGCCGGCACGGTCGAATTGACTGCCGGGTCGAAGGTGGACGGTTCGGTTTATGTGCTGGGCGGCGCGCTGCTGGTAGACGGCGAGATTGGCGGCGATTTGGCCGTGTTGGGCGGTCGGGTAGCGCTGGGGCCGCAGGCGGTGGTTGGCGGCGATTTGCGCATGGGGGCAGGCACGATGACGAGCGCCGAAAGCGCCGCCATTCACGGCGAGATCATCACCGGCCTGGCGCTGCCTCTGGATAGCAAACCACAGGCGACCCGTTGGGACGCTGCCGCCCGCTGGCTGGTGGGGGCGCTGCTGTTGGCCGCCCTGGGTGGCTTGTGGGCGCAGCGGCGGCCTCAACCGCTGCACAACATCGCCGACGCGGCCACGGCGCATTGGCCAGCGGCGGCGGCGCTGGGGCTGTTGGCGCTGTTGGTATTGCCCGTTCTGCTGGTGATGATGGCTTTCACCATCGTCCTGATTCCGCTGGTGATGGTGCTGGGGTTGGCTATTTTTTTGGTGTTGGGCATGGGTATTATCTCCCTGGGCGGGTTGCTGGGGCAATGGCTGGCGGCGCGGCTGTCGCGTCCTTGGTCACGAGGCTGGACTACCTTCGGGGGTACGCTGCTGTTGATGGGGCTGTATGGCCTGCCGGTGGTGGGAGATTTGTTAGCAGGGGTAACGGCCGTTCTCCTCTTTGGCGCTGTCTTACTCTCCCGCTTTGGTATGCAAGATTACGAACCGCCGCCAACGGTGACGATGGTTGAGGATTTGGCGACGTATAAACGGCCGTTGTAATCACCTGTCCACCTGACAGATGAGAGCAGTTGGGGTCTTATCTCCAAACCCGCTTACGCCCAACACTTGAGCCAGGGTTTAATAAGATGAAACAATTGTTACAGCATCATTCTATGTGGATTCGTTTTTTTGCTGCTCGGTCTGGGAGTGGCGCTGTTCCCTGGTTTGTGGATTTTCAGCATTACGCACTGCCGGAAGGGGTTTTGCGGGGACGTACGGCTGCGGCTGTTAGATGGGCTGCTGCTGTGGTGGGGCGGTCGCTGGCTTCGCCGGGCGGCGCTGTTTAGCCGGGGAGGATAAGATGAAAATTCTGGTTTATGTGCAGGTTCCATTTATGGCGCCAAGTGGCCACGACGTCACGCTGTGCGGCCGATTGGCGAACAACGGTGGCGATACGCTGACTCACGCTCTGCTGGACGGCAGCCCGGCTGCTTGATGCAGGCAATGCGGCGGCGTATGCTGGGCCGCTGGTCAATGGGGTGGATCAATGGGGCACACTCCGGTCGTTGGGCGCGGGCTGTGACATGGGTGCGTTTGTGAAGGGGTCTGTTATCTACTTGCCGATGATTGTGCGTTAGCGTCAGGGCTGGAAATTAACAGGATTCATGGGCGGGTCAAGATTAGAGATTGTTTTAATCTCTAATCTCCAAAAACGCAGCATTATTTTTTCAAACACTTACCATCAATCGTTATGGGGCAGAAGGGCACAAGGTGGATATTCTGGGCGGCTGGCGGGCCAAACGGCCGTGTGCCAGTCCAGATACTCCGCCACATGCGCCGCCCAATAGGCTTCATCGTGACCACCGGGATTCACGATAGTTTGGTGGGGGATGTCTGCCTGGGTTAGAAGCGCGTCTAGCTCGGCCTGGCCGCGCCGGAGAAAGTCCGTTTCGCCCCAATCCAGCCAGATGCGCATCCGGCTGAGATCGGCGGTGGCATAGGCAGCCAGCGGGTTGTAGGGAGCCGGGTCCGTTTTAAGGCGAAGAGAACTGCTGTGTCCGGCAGCGGCCGTAAACAAATCCGTATGCCGAAAGGCCGTCATCAATGCCCAATAACCGCCGCGAGAAATGCCGCCAATGCTGCGTCCGGCAGGGTTTTTCCAGGCGCAGTAGGTGGATTCGATAAAGGGGATCAGTTCTTCCGCGATAACCGCTTCCAGGCTGTACGGTCCGCCGGAAAGATTGTTGCCCAGCGGGTTGGCGGCGGGCATGATGGCGATGAATGGGGGATAACGGCCGTTCTCAATTCCCCCATCCGCGTGCCAGGCCAGACCCAGATTCAACCATTGATCATCGGCTTGAATGGAGCCGGGCAGCAGATAAAGAACCGGATAGGAACGGCCGTCTTGCCCATAACAGGGTGGCAGATAGACATGATAACTACGCCAGGGGCCAGCTATTTGGCTGGGAAACTGACTGCGAAAGAAAACGCCTTCTCTCTCACAAGGCGTCGTCTGGGGCGGCTCATCCAGGTAAGGCGCCGTCACCGTCAATGGAAAGGTGGGTTGCAGGCGCGGCGTGGCTGAGGGAAGTGGCGTGGGGATGGGGGTGGGGGTGGGCATAACGGCCGTTGGGGTGCTGGTAGGCTGTGAGGTTGAGATAACCGGCGGTGGTAATGTGAATTGAGGTGTTTGCCCGGCCGGTGGCGTCATTGGCGGTGGCAAAGTGGGTAGAGGCGCCTCTGTCGTCATTGTCTGGCACCCTGCCAGGAGAGCTGTCACTATAAAAACCGTCAGGCGATGTCTCAGACCGGAGAAGTTCAGGCCGCCCAATATGAATAAAAACATGAGACCTCTTTTACCTGTTTCACTTTGCCGAGCTGAAGCTCAGCCCTGCCGACGCCGTTTCACCCTTATCCCGCCGCCACATAGGTTACCTGCTGCGCCTCAGTCAGGTCCGGCGCGTCCAGTTTTGCGGCCAAATTGAGCAACACAGCCTCCGGAACGGCCTCGGCCCGTTTCTGGTTGCGCCCTACCAATTCCGGCCAGGGCGCCTCCAGGTAGACTACCCGGACCCGCGCTTTGTAGCCGTCAAAAAGACCGATAAGCTGCTGGCGCAGAGGGCGGGTGATATTGGTCGCATTCCAAACAAAGCCTTGACCCTGACGCAAATAGAGGCGCGCCTGCTCGCGGGCCGCGGCAATTACCGCTCCCTGGTTGTCCGTGGGACTAATACGCAGCTCTGCCCGCAAGTCATCCAGGGCGACAACCGGCAGAGACAGCGCCGCCTGCCGCAGCCAGGTGTCTTTGCCCGACCCCGGCAAACCGGCCAGCAGCGTCACTTCACAAAGGGTGTCATCGTAGGGGACATAATCGGGCTGGTCTGACCGCCGGGTGAAGTACACAAAACGGGCGTGATCCGAAACAAAGGCAAACGGCCGTTCCCAACAGCCCATTTCTCCGGCGTACTCTCTAAATAGCGCCAGACGCATCCGCAAATCCGCCTGATCGGCGCAGATTCGCCCCTCCACGTCAGCCTGAGCCAGCATGGCGGCCCAATCCAGGCGCGCCTGATAGCTGGCGCTGAGAACCGCCCGCTGCATCTCAGCCTTGTCCCAGAACCAGAGCGGCAGCCCATGATGGCGTACCAGCCCCACGATTTGCTGCCGGCGTGTAAAGGGCACAGGCAAGCCGGCCTCGGAGAATTCCCGATACAAAATCTCCTGCGCCAGCTGCGCCCCGCGCCGGGCGTGGTTAGGGGAAACAAGACGGCCGTTTTGCCGCCGTGTACAGACAGGTTTGGCCACGTCATGCAGCAGCGCCGCGGCAAATAGAACGGCGCGTGCGGCCTGATCCAGCCGGCGCCACTCTCCGTTGGCAATTAGGCTCTCTACAACCAGGCGGGTGTGACTGAGTACGTCCCCCTCACCATGAAAAACCGGGTCTTGAGGGCAGCCCGCCAGCGCTCGCAGCCAGGCAAATTGCGCCGTCAACCCCGGCCAATCCAACTGAAAATCGGGCGGCGTCGGGCAGAAGGGGAAAGTCCAGGCTGTTATGGTCTCATCGCTGCGCATCAAAATTGCCTCTCATGGGGCAAAAATATCTATCCCGGCAGCCAACTGGTTGGGAATAATGGGGCGTGATAACCAGTGAGAGCCAGATTGGAAAACGGCCGTTAGAAAGGAAGCGCGCACCAATTTATAACGCGCCTGGACAATTTCCGCCTCTTCCACCTTGATATACAGTCCTTCCATCAGTTCGCTGAGATCGGTTTCGGCCAGCGCCCGCCCAGGGTCCAGATTCAGCGCGGCGCATACCTCCTGCAGCTGCGCCAGATGGCCGGGACGAATGCCGGTCGAAGGGCCGGACAGCGCGGCGAGATCGTCCAGGCTGTCTGCTTGCCCGGCGTACAGAATAGGCGCCGACGCGAGGGGCAGCCCTGCCAGCAGCGCCTGCCGTCGTGGCGTGCTGAGAAAGGTTTCCGTCGTTTTGTCGAAAACGTCGAACTCCACAAAATAATGGGGCAGCCAGTTGTAGAAGAGTGTGTGGCGTGCATAGAGCCATTCGCCATACAAAATGTAGCGGCTGCCTAAAACGGGCCACAGGCGTGATGCCTGCACAGTCGCCCACCGCTTGAACAGGTTGAAGTGACGCTCCCT
>JAWOGU010000616.1:0-5572 GCA_046496595.1 Chloroflexota bacterium | reverse complement strand
AACTCACACTTCCGACCCGTTGCTGCCGGTCGATCCTTCAGGGGCTCAACGGCAGGTACCTGAGTGGAGCAGCCGCTTGGGGCATCCACTCACGGACAGCAGGTCGGCCACAGCGGCCGGTGGCGCTCTGAGCAAATCAGGTCCGCCGCCATAGACCGGCCGGTGACCAGAAATCCAGCTGTATGGCTGCTTACGAAAACGCCGAACTCACCCTTCCGACCCGTTTCTGTCATTGGCCCTAGCGAAGAGCCAATGAAGCGTTTGTGCTCCTTAGCAGACGGATGCTGAGATCGAATGTGGGGGCAACAGATTGGCCATGCTTGACAGTCAGGCTACTGGTGGTCAACGCAAATACCGGCTTAACTATGTTTCCGTAGCAGGCGTTTCAACACCCGAGCACGTCTGTCCAACACCGTATGCCTATAGTCACGATAATCGAGCGTAGCTTCTGAGGGCAACCCATGGGGCACGCCGACAAGATCGAGAATGGACTGGGCATTTGATCCCATTTTTGACATACCTGTCCCCCCTTCACCAAAACGGATGGCGCAGTTATTAGCCAAGCGCACGATCTGTCCGTTGTTCGGGCCGTTGACACCTCTTGCGCAGGGCCACGCGCAAACAACGTCTATAAATGAAAGACCTGAATTCGGTGTGACAATCCTCAATAGACTAGCCAAGGCACTGATCGCATAACTGCGGCTATACACTGGCAATCCAATGTTGCCTCCTGACGTGAGTTTGACCAAGACATGATTTGCATCGCTGCCGATCTCTACGAAATGGGTTTGTTTCAAGCCGGTGAACGGTAGTTTGCGATAGCGATCTTTGTCAGTAATGCGGAACAAAACCTGCATCGTGACCCCAGTGGCGATGGTCTGATAGGGAACCGGCCAACCCAGCTTTAGATGATCGCTGAACCAACTGGAAATTGGCCCACCGCATAAATCCGGATGATAGTGATATGTGGCGGATGGTCCGAGGGAAAGCCCAAGATGATCAATAGGTTGAAAAGACATATCGCCAGTCGAGATGTTCTCCACCATGACCGCTACGGCATAGGGTCCTCGGGCGCCAGATGCGTCCTGTTCGGCAAAATAGATTTTACGAATGCGCTTTCGTGTCCGATAACTTCCACCAAGCCGATCAAGCGCGTCGGCTACCAACCTGTCAAAGCCGTGGCGAATACAACCATTTTCTGGAAACACGTCTCCGCCGCAGATGGACTCCAGCACTGCCTCCCCATAACTCGTTACCAGGGCATTACGCGACAACCCCTGAATATCCAAGCCCAAGGTTTTCTGTAGATGGCGGTTTTCATGCTGGGCAAGCCGCCATTGCGATTGATTCATGTAGAGAAAGAAAGTCCGGGGCGTAGATACTTCCATGCGTAAGCGGACCCCGGCCCGATCTTCCAGAAAGGTCAGCACACGGGAGGACATCTTGCTAGCGTAACGGCTTTTGTCGTGCTGATTCAGCCAACCAAAATTTCGCATCGTTCGCTGGATCAGGCCATGAATTTCGTACTGGATGTATATCAAGACGTCCCTAAACGTGACTCCTTTCGGCCAAAGATCGACACGGCGGTACTCTGGCTTCAGCGCCGTCTCCGGGTTTGACTCCCCCATCAAGGCCCGCCTGAGCGCGGTCAAAAATATTGCTAGGCCAGAGTTGTCAAATTCCGCGCTTAATGCGTTGGCATGGTTGATGTGCTCGTAGCTGGCTGATCCGCTTTCATTCGACTGTTCAGCGCCGTCAATGAAGAACAGGGACGATGGAGCCCCGCGGCCTTGGCAGGCACATAGCAAAGCCGCGATTTTGGGCGCCGGCCCGCCGGCGAAAACGGCGATCGGTCGCGTAAGACCAGCTCGGACACCTGACTGGTGCGCTTCCAGACACGCTCGTTCCTGGGCCGATGAAGCGCGAATCGACGATAACTGAATGACGTTTTCACCGCGAACACGTATGCCGTCACGGCGAAAATATGGGCTGTATGGCGATTCGGTGACAAGGTGTGGATGCGCCTCCAGCAAGTGCTGATAGGCTAAGCGCGTGATATCACAATCGCTGATCCAAACGGACTTGCCGTCGAAATACTCCCCCGTCAACAGGTAGTCGAGATAGGCGCCGCCCAGCGGGTTTATTCCGCTCATGGCCTGCCTCAATTCCGCGAGTAACGTAATTCCATATCGAGGTGAGGGATTGAAATATATCCCTTCAGACAGTGCATTCGATGTCACAGCGTGGTTCCGCTCAATCGCAGGATTTCTTCCCAAATACCCGATTCAAGCGATCTTCCTGCTGGCACCAAGACCAAAAGCAAGTCGCCCGGTTCAATTTCCTTGATGGCAACTGCAACGGCCTCCTTGGGGTCGAGCACAATTTGTATCGCTTCTTTCTGAATACCCGAATTCATGAGTTCGTCACACAGAACGCGCCAAGGTTCGGCGCAGGCAGAAAAACGCTCGGTGACACGGTATTTTTTACAGATAAAACGGTCAAAACGGGCGGAGATCAATCGTGCCATCTCACGCACATCGGCCTCGGGAAAGCGGCTGGAAGCGCCAAACACGATTATTCTCTTGCCCGGAACGGATTGGCTATCAATGTACGTCATCAAGGCGCGCAGCCCATGCAGGTTGTGGGCGGCATCCATCAAGACCCGGTATGGCCTGCCGAGAAGTTCATTCAATCGGCTGGGAGTCGTTTCAAAGCCCATATGGAACTGCCTGAGGGCAGATCTGATAGCCGTTAACGGCAATCCCACGCCGAATGCGGCCGCCATTGCAGCGGCAGCATTGTCGATATTATGCCGAGCCTTCCCGTCGAAGGTCGCCGGCACCTCCTTTACCTCAACGATAGACGTATGCGTTGCGCCATCGAAATAGACGAAAAGCTCATCGTCACCATCGTATCGGACATAGACGGCTTTCCCACCAGCTGAAATGTGCTGAGCAATGCGCACGGAACCCGGCTTTCCGGAAAACAGGATGATCAGCTGCGCTGAAGAAAAGCTGGCCATGCCGACACATAACGGATCTTCAGCATTCAACACCGCCGCGCCTAGGGTGTTTTCTATGACCTGTCTCTTCACAACGGCCATCTCTTCAACACTCTCAACACCATCCTGACCAAGATGGTCTGCCGCGACATTCAGACAGACTCCAACATCGCAGACGTCAAACGATCTACCGAGTGTTATCAGGCCACCTCGAGCTGTCTCAAGCACCAGCGCTTCAATTTCGGAGCGTGCATACAACATGAGGCTGCCTGTAATTCCCGCCAGATCGCCGGCTTCTAGCAACTCATTGTCCGCATACACGCCATCTGAACAGGCCAGCCCCGTACATTTACCTGCCTGCCGGAAGATGCTGGCAATCATCCGGCTCGTTGTGGTCTTTCCATTGGTCCCTGTAATTGCGACGATTGGGACAGTTGCATCCTCTCGAGTCGGGAAGTACTCACGTATTAGCCTTCCAGCGACATCTAACTCTGGGTTAGATTCGGCATGGATACGTAAATCTGGTTCGGGTCTAATTGCGACAACGGCCGCATTCGGATAAGTCGCAGGGCCACTCAAATCGTTGATTACGATGTCAACACCGGTATATTCCAGCCCACAGGCAGCTGCAGCATGAAGTGCCAGTGTGCGATATTCATCTGGTACCTTTTCGGCCAGTTCCTCGCTCACGCTTCCGGTGAATGCCACACTGTCAAAATCAAGCATTACAGATGCGCCAGGCTGCGGAACGAATTCAAGGGGTGAACCATTCAGCGCCATCCGACATGCCGTGAAGTGGTGAGTCAAGAGTTGGTTCCAGGCCACTCGATCGCGAAGAGTCCCAGACGAACTGGCTTTGGCTTCGGCCAGTAACCTCACGCTGCGTATGCCATCACCCACGACACTTGGCGCGCGAAGACGAACAACAGATAGCAGTTTGGAATCCATGATTAGGAAACGGTAGGTGGCGCCCGGAACATAGGATTCAATCCAGATCGAATGCGCTGGCCAGAAGCCGCATTCGTAAGCCTGTGCTAGCTGATCTGCATTCTGAATTGGTCCAAAGACGCCACTCGTTGGCAGAGCATCGTCAAACTCGCTGGACACCGGTAACTTGAGCACAACGGGAAAGCCGATACGTTGCGCAGCCCGTAGTACCCTGCTGTAGCGATTCTTGTTCGGGAATTCCAGGTCCTGTCGGGGCAAGGGCAGGCCATGCTCCTGCAATCTATGCACAGTGGCTTCTCGCTGATATATCCAACGGGGAACTTTTGTTGCTGCACCGAGCGGCATCGCCCCAAGGAAACGATGTTGCCGTGCACATAGCCCAAGCTGCAGCAGCCCATGGCGGACCGTGAAATTGGTACGTGTTGCAGCAAATGGCTCTTGTTCCAAGTCAAAGACCGGAATCCGGTACCTTCTTGCAGCTTGTAAAACCAGCCGGGCATTGGGGTCGAGCATGCGCTCCGCAGCAAAATCAAGAAAAGACCTAATATCGTCATGCATGTCCAACTCAATTGGGCCCGCTTCGGAAAGGGCGGCGTTTAGGACTTGCAGCGCGAGCATTCCGGCATAGAAAGCCGTTCCGTGATCCTCCTTCTCCACAAGCACTTTGACTTTATCCTCCTCGCCCTCATGCACAACGGCGTAATGGCAAACCTCGGCATCAGCCGCACGCTGGAACATAATTACCAGTTCACCGAACTGCTCGCCAATGAATTCCTGAGCATTTAAGGGGTTAAAGGAATGACGTGCCGAGTCAAGTGCCAAATGTATTTTGCGTAGAACGTTAGAAATTCGCCTTTGTATGGCCTCGTATTCAGCGTCAGCAAGAGTTGGTATGTGCAGATAAAACATTACTCCAGGTGCACTGAAGTAACGTGTAGGCCCGAAAACAATGCCTGTTTTAAGAAGTTCGATTGATTGGGGCAAAATCAACTCAATAAGATTTGTTCAGAATTGCATTTGAAATGTTCTATTGATCCGGCCTGATTTATCCGTGATTCATGCAGCATATTTTACGCGTGCATCCTGGAATAACTTTCTCACCCGCTCGGGTGATTTCTCCAACGCCTGCATGTGCTCGGAAGCGTGAGTTCGTCTGATCGGGAAGCTGCCGTTCAACGTGATCACGGTCGAGTGGCCTGTAACCGACACATTGCCGACCGAGACTGGTTGGCACGCGAATGGCCGTTGAGGCCGACGACCGGACTGTCATGCCTAATTGTCGCCCGTCGCATCCTCGACCGAGCAGCGGTGGAGCAGCCTTAGTGCCCGAACCTTTAGCGACACTATTCTCGTACTTAACTAGTTCCCAGATCGTTCAGCCAGCGAAGATGCCCTTCAGGGTGTGTAGTGGTTCTCGTGCGGCTGAGGGGCTGCCGGTGCGACGTTTGCTGGCCCATCAATCCGCTTGCATCTGGTCAAGCCGTGCCTTGACCTCGCGCTTGCCCATCTTCCGGACGGCCGCGATGACGGCGAGCTGCTCGGCCCTCGGGCGCGTCGTTCCGGCTTCCCAGTTGTAGATAACAGCTGCTGGTTATCGATAAATGCAGTATTGATGAAAAATGA
>JAWOGU010000543.1:0-10846 GCA_046496595.1 Chloroflexota bacterium | reverse complement strand
GTTAAAATGCGCGCACCCGAACAACCCAGCGGATGTCCCAGAGCAATGGCGCCGCCGTTGACGTTGGTGATCGCGGGGTCCAAACCCAGTTCGCGCATCACCGCCAATGACTGCACCGCAAACGCCTCGTTCAGCTCAATCAGGTCCACGTCCGCCAGCGCCACGCCCGCCCGCTGCAGCGCTTTGCGCGTGGCGCTCACCGGACCGAGACCCATGACGCGCGGGTCCACCCCCGCCGCCGCCGAAGCCACCCAGCGCGCCAGCGGCTGCAAGCCCAGCGCCGCCGCCTTCTCCGCCGACATCAACACCAACGCCGCTGCGCCGTCGTTCAGACCGCTGGCGTTGCCCGCCGTCACGGTGCCGCCCTGACGGAAAGCGGGGCGCAGCTTCGCCAGAGAGTCCAGGTCGGTGTCCAGCTCGTAGCCCTGTTCCGTGCGGCGCATACGCGGATGCTCATCTGTGTCAAACGGCACGGTTCCCTTTTTTTGCGGGATGGGAACGGGCACAATTTGGGATTGGAAACGGCCGTTATTCACCGCTTCACACGCCCGCCGCTGGCTCTCCAACGCAAACCGGTCTTGATCCTCCCGCGTAATCTCTCCACCGGCAATCTGGCCCGCCCGGCTCATCTCATAAATGTTTTCGGCCGTTTCGCCCATCGCTTCAAGGGGAAACAGCGCTTCCATCTTGGGATTCGGATAGCGCCAGCCCAGCGTGGTATCGTAGCCGGTGATGTTTCCCGGGGGGCCCCAGGCGCGGGAGTTTTTGGGGAACGAGTAAGGCGCCCGGCTCATGCTTTCCACCCCGCCGGCGATATACACATCTCCCTCGCCCACGGCAATGGCCCGCGCCGCCTGGTTCACCGCATTCAAACCGCTGGCGCACAACCGGTTCACCGTGACGCCTGCTACCTGATGCGGCAGCCCCGCCAGCAGCGCCGCCATGCGCGCCACATTCCGATTATCTTCTCCGGCCTGGTTGGCGCAGCCCAAATAGACCTCTTCCACCAGACTGGGATCAAGTCCGGCGTCGTCCACCACTGCCTTAATTACCAGGGCGGCCAAATCATCCGGGCGAATGGCAGCCAATACGCCGCCATGCCGGCCAATCGGGGTCCGTAGTGCGTTTACAATCACAACTTCGTTCATTATTCAGCTCCATTAAATTAGCGGGGATTAGGGGATTACGGGATAAACGGAGAAATCCAAAAATCCTCTAATCCCCGCTTTTGTTATTGTGTGAACACTGATAGGGAAGAACACTGATGATAAACAAACCTTACCAGTGTCCTAAAAATTTTCAGTTTTGGGCGCATCCCTTCCCTTTTCAGATAGCTGCCAGTGTGGTTTCAACAGCTTCTTTGATGGCGCCGCTGGCGACCAACTGCCGCGCCGCTTCCATGTAGGGCGATAAGACTGCATCGTGCGCCAGGAATGGAATTTGTTGGCGCAGCAGTTCATAAGCCACCCGCGTGCCGCTGCCCAACCCATCAGCCAGACCCATTTGCTCCTGCCGAAAGTTTATGCCCTGCGCTGCACACATCAACTCAATTGCTACAATGGTTTCAACGTGGTCTAAAATCTGGGTCAGGTGGCGAACGGCCGTTGCGCCCATACTGACATGATCCTCCACATTGGCGCTGCTGGGAATGGAGTCTGCGCTGGCGGGATGCGCCAGCACCTTGTTCTCCGAGGCCAGCGCCGCCGCTGTATACTGCGTCATCATAAAGCCGCTTTCCAGGCCGCCATGAGTGGTGAGGAACATGGGCAGCACGCCGCCGTTGCTGTCCGCATCCACCAGGCGGGCGATACGCCGTTCGCTCATATTGCCCAATTCCGTCAGCGCCAGGGCCGCGTAGTCCATGGCAATGGCAATCGGCTCGCCATGAAAATTACCGGCCGAAATCACGTCAACCGCCCCCGTTTCCTGATCCACAAAGATGATGGGATTATCGTTGACGGCGTTCAACTCAATGCCAATCACCCATTGGGCGTAGGCGATGGCGTCGCGCACGGCGCCGTGCACCTGGGGCACACAGCGCAGGGTGTAGGGGTCCTGCACGTTGCGCGGATCGGCCTGACGCAGCAGTTGGCTGCCCTGCAGGTTGCGGCGCAAAAAAGCGGCGCACTCAATTTGCCGGGGATGCGGGCGCACCCGATGCACGCGCTCGTCATAGGCGCGATCCGTGCCGTGCAGCGCTTCCAGACTCATGGCGGCGGCGGTGTCGGCGGTAAGCGCCAGATTGATGGCGCGGCGCACATTGAGGGCGCCCATACCCACCATGAAGGCCGTGCCATTTAGCAGCGCCAGACCTTCTTTGGCTTCTAATACCAATGGTTTGAGACCGGCGCGCAGGAGGGCGGAACGGCCGTTCATGGTTTCGCCCTGATGCACAGCCACCCCCTCGCCGATCAGCACCAGGGTCAGATGCGCCAGAGGCGCCAGATCGCCGCTGGCGCCCAGCGATCCCTGGGAAGGAACACAAGGATGCACCCCCTGGTTAAGCATCTCCAACAGCAGGTTGATCACTTCCGGGCGCACGCCGGAGTAACCTTTTGCCAGGGTGTTGGCCCGCACCAGCAGCATGGCCCGCACCACCCGCTCCGGCAGCAACGGTCCCACGCCTACCGCGTGGCTGCGCACCAGATTCACCTGCAACTGCTTCACTTCCTCGGCGGAAATGATCTTGTCCTTAAAGCGGCCAAAGCCGGTGGTGATGCCATACACCACTTCGCCGTTTGCCACCAGCGTCTCCACCGCCTGCCGCGACCGGGTAATTTTGGGCAGCACAGCGGGATCTAACGTGACAGAACGGCCGTTTGCCACCGCCACCACATCATCAACTTGTAAATCTTCACCGGAAATAGTTAAGGGATTCATGCGCAGATTATAACCGGTTTCCCCAGAATGTAGAGGTGAGCAGGTGATGGGGTGAGTGGGTGTAGAGGTGATGGGGTGTAGAGGTGATGGGGTGTGGAGCGGGTCGAAGGTAGGAGGATAAGGGTTTTTCACCCGCTCACCCGCTCACCCCATAACCTCTACATCTTCACATCTCCACATCTTGCCACTTTGCCACTTTGCCTTACAATTCCTCCCATGAGCTTATGGCAGCAAGTAGTTGGACACGATTGGGCGGTATCCCTGCTCTCAGGGGCAATTGCCCACGACCGGATTGGTCATGCGTACCTCATCACCGGACCTGACCAGATCGGCAAAACGACGCTGGCCCGCACTTTTGCCCAGGCGCTTAACTGCCAGCACGAGGATGTGGGAGAACGGCCGTGCGGCGTCTGCCGAAGCTGCAAATTAATCAGCGCAGACAAACACCTGGACGTCAAGCTTGTCATCCCGGAAGTCAGCGGGCGCGGCAAAATGAGCGTCAAAATCGACCAGGTCCGCGCTCTGCAGCAAGACCTGAACCTTTCAGCCTACGAGGCCCGCTACAAAGTCGCCATTCTCAAACGCTTCGACGCCGCCACCGATGGCGCCGCCAATGCCTTCCTCAAAACCCTGGAAGAACCGCCCAACAAGGTCATTCTGCTGCTCACCGCCAACGACGCCGATACGCTGCTGCCCACCATCAACTCCCGCTGCCGCAACATCGCCCTGCGTCCCCTGCCCACCCTGCTCATCGAACAAACGCTGCAATCCCGCTGGCAAATCCCCGAAGATCAGGCTGAACTGCTGGCTCATCTGGCAGACGGCCGTTTAGGCTGGGCTGTCAACGCTTTCAAAGACAACAAAATTCTCGCCGAACGCCGCGCACATCTGGAAGCCCTTTACGAAGCCATCGACCATAATCGCCTCACCCGCTTTGCTCTGGCAGACAAACTCAGCCGCAAAGCAGAAGACCTGCCCTTCGTCCTGCAAACGTGGTTGAGCTGGTGGCGCGATCTGACCACCCTGGCCCAGTCACAACAGAGCCGCCGCCCTGCCCTTCTGAGCAACACTATCACTAACATCGACGAATGGGAAAAACTGCAAGCCTGCGCCCAGGCATGGACGCCGGAGCAAGCCTTTGCCAGTCTCAAACAAACCAATCTGGCCTTGTGGCAGATTGCCCGCAACGCCAATACCCGCCTGGCGCTGGAAAACCTCCTGCTCACCTATCCTCTGCCTCTATGATTTTCTTGCACCCTCTGCAAGAGCCAGTACAATCCGCAAACCAGAAGCGGGGAAGAGGAGATCCCAGGATTATTCGCTGGGTTCATCTTGCCATCCCTAAATCCCCGCTATTTATTCAGGAGGAGCGCATCTATGAACAAGACGTTGAAACTAGGGTCATTTGCCGGACTCAAAATCATGGCAAAACCAACCGCCTTTATCGCCACATTGCTCATGTGGCTGGTGTTCAGCCTGATCGGGCGCAAGGTATTCAAGCTGGAACTAAAACAGGCGCTTTTAGGCGGGCTGGCAGCCACGCTGCTGCACTGGCTGAGCGAATTGGGACATCATTTAGGCCATGCTCAGGCGGCGCGCCAAACCGGTTATCCTATGAGCGGCATCTGCGCCGTTGGCCCGCTGGCCGCTTCATTGTATCCGCCGGACGAGCCAACCCTGCCCGGTCCCACTCACATCAAACGCGCTTTAGGCGGACCGCTTGCCAGCGGCATCCTGGCAGTCATTATGGCAGTGCTGACCCTGGCGTTACGGCCGTTTGGCGGTATTCCTCTCATGGCGGCGTCACTGTGTTTTTTTGAAAACCTGTTTGTCCTCACATTGGGGGCATTTTTACCCCTAGGCTTCACCGATGGCAGCACCATTTTGCGCTATTGGGATCGCCGAACAAAACCGACCCAATGGGTAACAATTTCGGAATAAGGAGGTGGAAGGGGTTGAACAAAGATTAAAGATCAAAGACTGAAAAGAACGTCTCTCTAATCTTCAATCTTTAATCCTCTTCCCTTGGCTATGAACGAACCAAACAAGCAAACATTTCTCGATTTTGCTCTGGACGCCGTACACCAGATTGGCCGGTTGACGCTGGGTCATTTTCAAACGCAGTTGGACAGTGAACGCAAAGCCGACAACACGCCTGTTACCATTGCCGACCGGCAGGCTGAGGAAAAAATCCGCAGCCTGATCCAGCGCTATTGGCCGGATCACGGCATCATCGGCGAGGAATTTGGGGAGCAGAAACCCAAAACTGAAGATGGCTACACCTGGATTATTGATCCGATTGACGGCACGAAATCATTTGTGTGCGGCGTGCCTTTTTACGCCAATTTGCTGGCGCTGGTGAAAGGCAAGGAGCCGATTTTAGGCATTGCCAACTTTCCGGCGCTGGGCGACATGCTCTATGCCACAAAGGGAGGCGGCTGTTTCTGGAACGGCCGTTCCGCCCATGTCTCGTCCGTCAATCAAATGAAAGACGCGGTGGCCCTCACCAGCGGTCTCAATTACTTTGGCGACAAAACGGCCGTTTGGCAAGAAATCGTCAAGGCCACCTACATCCAACGCACCTGGGGCGACGCCTACGGTTACTTCATGGTCGCCACCGGCCGCGCCGAAATCATGGTGGACGCCGCCATGTATCTCTGGGACAGCGCCCCCTTCCTGGTCATCCTGCAAGAAGCCGGCGGCGCCTTCACCGACTGGCGCGGCAACGCCACCATCTACGGCGGCGACTCCCTGGCCACCAACGGCATCCTGCACCCCGCCTTGATGGACATCGTGAAAAACGGCCGCGAATGATATAATCCTCCAACACAAGGCGAGAGCGAGAGCGAGAGGGAAAACCAACCCCAGCTCATACTCTACACTCTAGCTCTACACTCTAGTACCCGTATTCGGTAATCCGTGCGCCGTAACCCGAAGGCTTCACCTCTGGAAAATCCGACGGATAACAGCATACAGACTTTGGGTTACGGAGACTAGCTACCAGGAGAATTCCCACATGATTCCTCCCATCAACGTTGACAAGATGGTTGACTTTTTAGTTGGACTGTTGAATACGCCCAGCCCCACAGGCGACACGGACCGGGCCATGACCTATGTGCAGCAAGCCTTCGCCGATCTGCCCGTTACCCTGGAAAAAGCGCCGAAAGGGTTCCTCAGCGGCGCCTGGATGGGTGAACAAGACAACGCCCCGCGCGCCCTGACAGCCCATGCCGATACCCTGGGCGCGATGGTGCGGGGGATTAAGAAAAACGGCCGTTTACAAATGACTCAACTCGGCGGTTGGTTGTGGAACTCGGTGGAAGGGGAAGGCGTCACCATTTTTGCCAGCGGCGGCCAAACCTACCGCGGCGCCATCCTGCCCATCAGCGCCTCGATCCACGCCCATACCCGCGCCGAACACGAAATACCCCGCAGCGACGAGACGATGGAAGTGCGCATCGATGCCCGCACCGACTCCAGAGAAGAAACCGAAGCCCTCGGTATTCGCGTGGGCGACGTGATCGCCTTCGATCCGCGTGTGGAAGTGAACCCCAACGGCTTCATCCGCTCCCGCCACCTCGACGACAAAGCCAGCATCGCCGCCATTTATGGCGCGGTAGCAGCCCTGGCTGAAGCCGGCCTGACGCCTAAGCAAACCACCACCATCCACATCAGCAACTATGAAGAAGTGGGGCACGGCGCAGCCGCCGGCTTCCCCGCCGATCTCGTCGACTTGCTCACCATCGACATGGCCGTCGTGGCCCCCAAGCAAACGTCCGACGAATATTCCGTGACCATCTGCGCCAAAGACAGCGCCGGACCTTATCATATGGGCTTTCGCCGCGAGCTAGAAGCGCTGGCTGCCGCCCATCACATCCCCTACCAAACCGACATCTACCCATACTACGGCTCAGACGGCGAGTCGTACTGGCGCGCCGGCGGCAACGTACGCGTCGGCCTGATTGGTCCTGGCGTAGCAGCCTCCCATCATTATGAACGCACCCACCGCCACGCCCTGGAAAACACGGCTAAACTCATCGCCGCCTACCTGTTGAGTTAGCAAACAGTGAACAGGGGATGGAAAACAGTTTACAGTGAACAGTGAACGGGGTACAGTGCGCTTTACTGCAAACTGTAAACTGTAAATTGTTTACTTACATGGAGAGAAGAATGAGTCACAAACGCCTGATTTTACGATTGATGCTGGTAACGGCCGTTTTCCTTTTAGCGGCTTGCGGCGGCAATGAACCAGAACCGACAGCGCCCGCAGCCGAACCCACCGTCGAAATTCCCCCCACCTTTACGCCAATACCTTCACCCACGCCGCTCACGGAACCTGCTTTTGGTTTGGCAACGGTGGAAAGTGTGCAAATCCTCACCCTGGAATCCTTCCCCGTGCAGATCAACGTGCGCGTGCGCGGCGTATTGCCCAACGACTGCACGCAAATCGACGAGATCATCGTTCAACCAGAAGAGACCCACTTTGCAGTAGCCATTACCACCGTTCAACAGCCGGGCAGTGTGTGCAACGAAGGCGAAGTCCCCTTTGAAGAAATGGTTCCTCTGGCGGTAGAAGGGCTGGACGCCGGCGCTTACACCGTCAGCGTGAACGGCATCCAGGGTTCCTTTACACTCAGTGAAGACAACCGCCTGCCCGACGAGGCCAGCGAAACAGGCGGCAGTATCAGCGTCAGCGGCACAGTCTGGCATGATCTCTGCACCATACCCGCCACCGCAGACAGCGAACCATCCGCCGACTGCGTCGCCAATCCGGATGGCAGTTTCCAGGCCAACGGCTTGCTGGAAGACGGCGAACCGGGCATCGGCGACATCATCGTCAGCCTGGGCGCCGGCGATTGCCCGACCGCCGGACCTGGCCTGGATACGGCCGTCACAGACAGCAACGGCCGTTACACCTTCACCGACGTGGCTCCCGGCGATTACTGCATCTCAATCGCCACCCTGAGCGAAGCAAACCAGGCTCTGCTCATCCCGGGCAGTTGGACCTATCCCGAAAGCGGCATCCCGGAAACGGCCGTGACCCTGGCCGCCGGCGACAGCATAGACGACATCAACTTTGGCTGGGACTACCAGTTCCTGCCCCTGCCCGAAGCCGGCGCCGACTGCGACAACAGCTTTGAATTCGTACGCGACCTCAACATTCCCGACGACACCGCCTTCGCTCCTGGCGCAGAATTCACCAAACGCTGGGAACTGCGCAACAACAGCGCCTGCCCCTGGACCAGCGAATACACCATCGCCTTCGTCAGCGGCGACCAGATGTCCGCGCTCGCCAACGTGCCGCTGCCCCAGCCAGTGGCCCCCGGCCAAAGCGTCGAAATCGCCATCGACATGATCGCCCCAAATACAGTCGGCGATTACCGCGGCAACTGGCAGCTCGCTGACGCTGCCGGCGAACCATTTGGCATCAACGGCATCATCGAAGACGCCTTCTGGCTGCAAATCCAGGTGCGTGAAGACGCGGCGCCATCAGCCACCGCCGAACCCAATTCGGCCGTCATCGGCGGCGTGGTTTGGGACGATTTTTGCAACAGCGCTAATCCGGGAACAGGCTGCGCAGAATTTCCCGAAGGCAGCGGTAACTTCATCGGCAACGGCTCCCTCAACAGCGGCGAAGCTCGTCTGAGCGGCGTCACCATGAGCCTCGCCAGCGGCGTCTGCACCTCCGGCGCTTTTCCGGCTGCCGGCACCGTCATCACCACCACCCTCACCGACGCCGACGGCCTCTACCGCTTTGAAAATCTGCCTGCCGGGAACTACTGCGTGTTCATGGACGCCCTCAGTCCGGCCAATGTGAATCTGCTCATTCCCGGCAACTGGACCTGGCCGGCGGTGGGTGTAGGGCAGTTAACGGCCGTTATGGTGGACGGTGAAATAGCGCTGGACATTGACTTTGGCTGGGACTACGCCGAATAATCTCTCGGCTTAAGCCCATATGGAAGCAAACAACACAACCCGCCACCGCCTGACCGTTACCGGCATCGTCCAGGGCGTCGGTTTTCGTCCCTTCGTCTATGGTCTGGCGCATAAACTGGCCCTCACCGGCTTCGTGGGCAACAACAGCAGCGGCGTCTTCATCGAAATTGAGGGCGCCGCTGACCAACTTGCCGCCTTCCTAACTGCTCTGCGCGAGGAAGCGCCACCCCTCGCCCACATCGAAACCATCAATGCCGCCGAAATCCCTGCCGCCGGCAGCAGCGCCTTCACCATCGTCCACAGCGAAGCACAGGCCAGCGCCAACACCCTGATTTCACCCGACATCTGCATTTGCCACGACTGCCTGCGCGAAATTTTCGACCCGGCCAACCGGCGTTTTGGCTACCCATTCACCAACTGCACCAACTGCGGTCCGCGCTTCACCATCATCAAAGACATTCCCTACGACCGACCGCTTACCACCATGTCCGCCTTCCCCATGTGTCCCGCCTGCCAGGCGGAATACAACAATCCCCTGGACCGCCGCTTTCATGCCCAACCGAATGCGTGTGGAGCGTGCGGACCACAAATCTGGTTGGAAAATAGTGAACAGTTTTCAGTAAACCGTGAACAGTGGACAGTGGACAGAGAAACTTCACAATTCGCAAGCGGCCACAAGCCGCCCACAATTTCACAATTCACAATTAATACTGCTCAACAACTCATCGCCAACGGCAAAATTCTGGCAGTTAAAGGGCTGGGCGGTTTCCATCTGGCCTGCGACTCCATGAACGACGAGGCGTTAAAGCTGCTGCGCGAAAGGAAGGGGCGCGTGGATAAGCCGTTTGCCGTGATGGCGTTGGATGGTGCGGCCGTTCACCAATTTGCCCATCTCTCCGCCACCGAAGAAACCCTGCTCACCAGCAAAGAACGCCCTATCCTCCTGCTGAGAAAGAAAGAGGGCAGTCCCCTTTCGGAACTCGTTGCCCCCGGCAACAACTACATCGGCGTCATGCTGCCCTACACGCCGCTGCATTATTTGCTGTTAGCGGGGGACCGGTTTGCAGTGGACAGTGAACAGTTTACAGTGAACAGTGACCCGACACCCGCCACTCGCCACTCGCCACCTTTTATTCTCGTCATGACCTCCGGCAACTACGCCGACGAACCCATTGTGAAAGACAATGACGAAGCCCGCGCCCAACTCGCCCAACTCGCCGACGCATTCCTGCTCCACAACCGCGACATCCACGCCCGCGCCGACGATTCCGTAGTGCGCCTACTTCACAATTCACAATTCACAATTCACAATTCATTATTGCCCATCCGCCGCTCAAGAGGTTACGCTCCCTTTCCTGTCAAACTCCCTCACCCTCTCCCCGTCACCCTCGCCGTTGGCGGCGAACTCAAGGCCACCTTCTGCCTGACCAAAGACAACTTCGCCTTCATGAGCGCCCACATCGGCGACATGGAGAATTTAGAGACCTTGGAAGCGTTTGAAACGGCCGTTTCCCATTTCCAGGCCATCTTCCGCGCTCAGCCGGAACGCATCGTCTGCGACCTGCACCCCGGCTACCTCTCCACCCAATGGGCCGAACAGCAAGCAAAACTGCGCAACATTCCCCTGACCAAAGTGCAGCACCACCACGCCCACATCACCGCCGTCATGGCCGAGCATCGTCTGGACGGCAGCCAACCCGTCATCGGTTTCAGCTTTGACGGCACCGGCTACGGCACGGACGGCGCCATCTGGGGCGGCGAAGTGCTGCTGGCCGATTATCACGGTTTTGAGCGTGTGGCTCATCTCAAGTATGTGCCCTTGGTGGGAGGGGATGCGGCGGTAAAACGGCCGTTTCGCGTCGCACTCTCTCATTTGTGGGCAGCCGGACTGGAGTGGTCTGAGGATTTGCCATGCGTGCGGGGGATAACGGCCGTTGAGTTGGGCGTCATCCGCAAACAGCTAGAAACCGGACTGAACAGCATACCCACCAGCAGCATGGGCCGCCTCTTCGACGCCGCCGCCGCCCTC
>JAWOGU010000034.1:0-12533 GCA_046496595.1 Chloroflexota bacterium | reverse complement strand
ATTGTTGCTGTCGCCCACATAGGCAAGCCGCAGCCCTTCCGTTTTCCCTTTAACTTCCAAAATCGTAAAAACGTCCGTCAGGCCCTGCGCCGGATGATTGTAATCTGACAGCCCATTGATAATCGGCACCGAAGAATAAGCGGCTAAATCCAAGATATGCTGGTGTTCAAATACACGAGCCATGACACAATCCGCGTAACCAGCTAAAACACGCGCCACATCTGGCACACTTTCTCGTCCGCCGAGTTTAATCTCATTGGGTGATAAATAGAAAGCATAACCGCCCAGGTGAACCATACCCATTTCAAAAGACACTCGAGTACGGAGCGACGGTTTCATAAAAACCAACGCCAGGCTTTTACCACGCAACACTGGTTCATTGCCGCCAGCACGCCATTCAGCTTTAAGGGACAAGCCCAAATCCAGAAGGTCTTGCAATTCGTCGGGGGTTAAATCTGCGATACTCAAAAAGTGTTTCACGCTGTCAATCTCCTGGCAATTTTCAAGGGGTAATCTATCCATCATAATTTCGGGAAAAGTATACCACACGCCACCGGCAGAAGGAAGCAACTCTCCAGAGTAAATCAATTAAACATAACTTGACGAGGTTGCCAGTTATGGTAAACTACAATATGCAGAGGGGATGTCACAATAAAGTCGTCTCATTCCATAAGCTAGAGAGGAATCACGCCAAACACGGTTCAAGATTCCTCCAGCGGGATGTCAATATTCGTGACAGGCAGCAAAATGCGAATTGACATTACCCAAGGTAGGTGACATATGGATTTCATACGCAAAAATCCCGCAATATCGTTATTAGTCGTATTTGTGCTTGGTTTTGTAATTGGTTTGGTACTGTTTGGATGGTATTTGACCCCTGTGACATGGTCTGAAGCCACGCCAGATGCGCTGTCCCAAACATACCAGGACTATTTTGTGCGGGCGGTAGCCGACACCTATTCTTATGATAACAACACGGAAAAAGTGCAGCAAGCACTCGGCGGCTGGGCTGGCGCTGACGCCGCTTGCAGCCTGGCCTCCCGCACCACCGATCCGGCTGAAGCCCAACGACTAAATGCGGTGGCAGCCGTCATGAATGGGACGGGGTGCGCCGGTGTGCCTGTTACTCAAGCAGAGCCGGTAGCAGCCGCCCCTCAACAACAAACAGAAGAATCTGGTGGTGGCAGTCTCGCTTCAGTGCTGTTTTTTGGTTTGTTGTTGATCATTCTGATCGGCGCCATTATTTACGTTTATAATCGCCGCAAATCACTGACAGCTGGTGGTTCGAGTACGCAGCTTATGCCAGATGTAGCTCCCGTTGCTGGCGGTGATGACAACCTGGAAACCACACCCATTGCCAGCGTAGATACCACCTATTCTCGTGGCGATGACCGCTTCGAGTATTCATTCCCCATCGAAAACGAATCGCAGGACTTCTTGGGGGATTGTGGCGTCGCCATTGCGGAATCGTTGGGTTCTGATACGCCTAAAAATGTCACGGCTTTTGAAGTGTGGCTGTTTGATAAAAATGACATACGCACCCGCACGAAGATTTTGATGAGTGAACACGCGTTTCACGATGAAGGCATTAAAGCCAAGCTGGCGACAAAAGGAACAGACCAAATCCTGGCGCGTGAAGGTGAAACCATCGTGTTGGAAACTGTGTCACTCATCCTGAATGCCATTGTGACAGAAATTGAATATGGTGGGGCCGCCAACACACCGCCGGAAAGTTATTTTGATCGGCTGTCCATTAAATTCCACGTCTGGCGTAAAGAAGGTGATTACGCCCCCGACATTGAAGGGCGCGTGGAACAGATTCAACGAGATAGTTCATACGATAGTGACGATGCGCTCGATTTTTAGTTGCTAATTTTGAAGTTTCACACGATTTTTGGAACCTCATGGTGGCTTCACTGTGAGGTTCTTTTTTTGTATTTCAGTCGTCGCCCGACAGGCTGGCAGCCTGTCGGAGAACCCCCTTTCGTAGCCGTGGTTTCCTTACCGCGCTCGTGTAAGTACGACAGAGATGTCGCGGCCACTATTACTTTTCCGATTGACTGCCAGACTTGTGCCCGAAGCAACAGGATAGAAATGATAGTTGTAAGAGAAAAACGATAATCTTACTGCTTGAGCCAAAGACCATTGGTTTTAACTTTGTAAAACTATACAGCCAGACGAGGCCTGAGCCTGTCGAAGCCCGGTTTCGCCTTCACAAGCTCAGGCTACACCTGTATATTCACTTAACTTTTTCAAATAAGCCAGTATGACGGCATTGATAAAACCGCCAATTGGCAGCTTTTTTCGTTGACGTGTGTCCGCGCGTGAGCTTTTTTTGGTAGACTTATGCGGACACCTTTTAGTACGAAAGATTATCGGCAGCCTAACGGTATGGGTACCTGATTTTTGAAGTGAGCGTAATTTCTTATGTCGGTAAATGGTTATCAGCAACCTGGTAATGAAAATGTATCTCAATTCACACCGCTGTCAGTTCAAGAAAGACATCAAATTTTAATTGATTGGAACGATACGCAAACCCGGCAGCCGCAACAAAGCTGTGTGCATCATTTGGTGGAAGCGCAGGTTGAAAGAACGCCTTCTGCCATGGCTGTTGTGTATGAAGATACGCAGTTGACGTATGAGGAACTGAACAACCGGGCAAACAAACTGGCGCACTATTTAATTTCGATGGGGGTGGGACCAGATCAAATTGTGGCGATTTCGCTGGATCGTTCCATGGATCTGGTGGTGAGTGTGCTGGCGGTTCTTAAAGCGGGCGGCGCGTATTTGCCGTTGGACCCGGCTTACCCGCAGGATCGGATCCAGTATATGTTGCAGGATAGTCAGGCTCATGTATTGATAACGGCCGTTTCCCCCCTCACCCCCTTCCCCGAAAATCAGTCAATCCCCATCCACCTGGACACCGATTGGGAAAAGATCGACCTGCTGCCAGCCACCAATCCGCAAACCACCGTCACTATCGAAAACCTGATTTACGTCATTTACACCTCCGGCTCCACCGGCAACCCCAAAGGCGTGGCGCTGCCGCATCGCGCGTTGGCGAACCTGATTCCCTGGCAGTTAAAGAACTCGGCGCTTGGCCTGGCGGACAAAACCCTGCAATTCGCATCCTTAAGTTTTGACGTATCCTGCCAGGAGATTTTCTCCACCTGGTGTTCCGGCGGGACGTTGGTACTCATATCAGAAGACATCCGGCGGGACGCCCTTCGCCTGCTGCCCTACGTTGCCGGTCAGCAGGCGGCGCGGCTCTTTTTACCCTTCATTGCTTTGCAGCAGTTGGCGGAAGCTGCCGCCGCGCTCAACCTGTACCCGGCTTCCCTGCGTGAAATCATCACGGCCGGAGAACAGTTACAGGTTAATCCTTACGTCAGCGCCTTTTTTCAAGCGCTGCCAGACTGCATCCTGGTCAATCAATACGGCCCTTCGGAAACCCACGTCGTCACCGCCTATGAATTAAGCGGACCGGTACAGGATTGGCCGGCCCTGCCGCCCATCGGCAGGCCCATTGACAATACGCAAATTTATTTGCTGGACGGTGAACAGCAGCCCGTTCCGCCGGGCGCGGCGGGGGAACTGTACATTGGCGGACAGAATGTAGCGCGTGGTTATTTGAACCAGCCTGAACTGACCGCAAAAAAATTCATCCCCGATCCCTTTGGGAAAACTGTCTATGCCACGCTTTACCGAACCGGCGATTTAGCCCGTTTTTTGCCGGACGGCGACATCGAATTTCTGGGACGTATTGATCACCAGGTGAAAATTCGCGGCTTCCGCGTAGAACTGGGCGAAATTGAAACCTGCCTGAGCACGCATCCGGCTTTAAGACAGGCGGTGGTGACGGCTCGTGAAGACACGCCGGGGGATAAGCGCCTGGTGGCTTATCTGGTAACAGAACCTGCGCACCCCCTGAACCCGGCAGACCTGCGCCAGTTCCTCCTGGAAAAAATGCCCGAGTACATGGTTCCCGCGCACTTTGTGGTCCTGGACGCCATGCCCAAAACGCCCAGCGGCAAAATAGACCGCCGCGCCCTGCCCGCGCCGAATGCGGAACGGCCGTTTCTGTCCCAATCCTTTGTCGCGCCGCAAACAGACCTGGAAAAGCTCCTGGCTGCGGTTTGGTCTCAGATACTAAAAATTGACCAGATCGGAATTGACGACAACTTTTTTGAGCTGGGCGGCAGCTCCACCCTGACCTTGCGCATAGCGATGCAACTTAAAGAAGCAAAAGGGCTTGAGATACCGGCCGTCAAGTTGTTTGAGTACCCGACAATTAAGGCGCTGGCTGCTTTTCTAGAACGGGAGGGTCTGGGAAACCCCGACCCCGCGAGCCTGTTTGGGCAGGCATTGGCAGCGCCAGATACCAAAAGAGTGAAATCTGCGGGCATTGCCATCATAGGCATGGCGCTGCGTCTTCCCGGCGCAAACAACGTGGATGAATTGTGGCAGCTTCTCAGTGAAGGCCGCGCGACAACCACGTTTTTCACCGATGACGACATTGATCGCGGCGAACCGGAGACCCTGCGCCGCCAGCCAGATTACGTCAAAGCCAACGGCGTCATTGCCGACGCCGACAAATTCGACGCCGCCTTCTTCGGCGTGAACCCACGCATTGCGCAGGTCACGGATCCGCAGCACCGGGTCTTCCTGGAATTGGCCTGGGCCGCCCTGGAAGACGCCGGTTACGACCCCGACCAGTTTGCCGGGGACATTGGCCTCTATGTAGGCATGGGCGAAAACACCTACCGGCGCAAACAGGTAGAGCAACGGCCGGATCTCATCCAGGCAGTCGGTGAATTCCAGGTCATGCTAGGCAACGAAAAAGATTACGTGGCGACCCACACCTCCTACAAACTCAACCTGACCGGTCCCAGCATCAGCCTGGCAACCGCCTGTTCTACGTCGTTGGTCGCCATTATTGAAGCGTACAAATCCCTGCTCAATCATGACTGCGATATGGCCGTCAGTGGCGGTATTTCCATTAAAACGCCGCAAAATGTGGGTTATTTAGCGCAGGACGGCGGCATGTTGTCGCCGGATGGTCTGTGCCGGCCCTTTGACGCCGACGCCCAGGGCACGATGTTTAACAATGGCGCCGGTATTGTGGTGCTGAAGCGTCTGGAGGACGCCCAGGCTGACGGCGACCAGATTATCGCGGTGATAAAAGGCGTGGGCATCAACAACGACGGCAGCGATAAAGTGAGTTTTACGGCGCCCAGTGTCAGCGGGCAGGCGAAGGCTGTCATGAAGGCGCAGGCCGACGCCCAGGTTGAGCCTGACACGATTTCTTACATTGAAGCGCATGGCACGGCCACGCCCATGGGCGATCCGATTGAAATCGAAGCCCTGACCCAGGCGTTCCGGCTGAAAACAAAAGAGGTGGGGTACTGCGGCATTGGTTCCATTAAGGGCAATATCGGCCATACCATTGCCGCTGCCGGCGCCGCCAGTGTTATTAAAACGGCCCTGGCCTTAAGGCACAAACAGATACCGGCTAACCTGAATTTCAATCGCCCCAACCCGGCCATTGGCATTGAAAAAACGCCATTTTACGTGGTGGATAAGCTGCTGGATTGGCCTCAAGGCGAAACGCCGCGCCGGGCAGGCGTCAGTTCGTTTGGGGTGGGCGGCACCAACGCCCACGTCATCCTGGAAGAAGCGCCAAAACCACTGCCTTCCGGAGCAGAACGGCCGTTTCCCCCCATCATGCTCTCCGCCAAAACAGAAGAAGCGCTGGCCGCCATGACGGCTAACCTCGCCAACCACCTGGCTGGCGCTGACGTTTCCCTGGCAGACACGGCCTACACCCTGCAAGTGGGCCGCAAAGCCTTCAACCATCGCCGTTTCGTCACCGGACGGACCCCGGCCGACGTGGCGGCCGCCTTAAACAGCGGTCAGGCCCCCTCCGCCTACGCCGACCGGCGCGATCCGGAAGTCGTTTTTGTGTTCCCCGGACAGGGCAGCCAATACGTCAACATGGGCTTAAACCTGTACCGGCATGAACCCCTTTTCCGGGAAACGGTGGACCACTGCGCACTCCTCCTGGAACCCTATTTGGGACAGGATTTACGCCGCGTTTTGTATCCGGCCCACGGGGATGAAGACGCCGCCGCCGTTATTTTGAAAGATACCTTTTACACGCAGCCCGCCCTGTTCACCATCGAGTATGCCCTGGCGCAGGTGTGGTTGAGTTGGGGCGTTAAACCGGCTGCCATGATCGGCCACAGCGTCGGCGAATATGTGGCTGCCTGCCTGGCGGGAGTCTTTTCGCTGGCCGACGCCCTAAAAATCGTAGCCAATCGCGGCCGGCTGGTGAGCGAACTGCCCGCCGGCGCCATGCTGTCCGTGCGCCGCCCGGCTGCGGAAATTGAGCCGCGGCTGCCGGATGGCTTATCGCTGGCTGCCAGTAACAGCCCCAAATTATGCGTCGTCGCCGGACCGGGCGCGACGGTGGCGGCCTTTGAGAAGCAGTTGCAAACAGAAGGGATCGCTTGCAAACCTCTGCATACGTCCCACGCTTTCCATTCCGCCATGATGGAGCCGGTAATTGCGCCCTTTACGGCGCTGGTCGCCGACATTGCGCTGGCTGCGCCGCAAATTCCCATCATCTCCACCGTGACCGCGGCCTGGCTGCGCCCTGAAGAAGCCACAGACCCCGCCTACTGGGCGCGGCACGTGCGCGCCCCCGTCCGTTTTGCCGAAGCGGTGGCGGCGGCCTGGCAGACGCCGGAACGCATTCTGCTGGAGGTCGGGCCGCGAGCCACCTCAACCACCCTGGCCCGGCAGCAAATCACAGATCGAGCAGTGCAAACGGCCGTTTCCTCCCTCTCCGATACCGCTGAAAACGAAGCAGAATGGCAGGCCCTGATGGACGCTGTGGGCCGCCTGTGGCTGCGCGGCGTGGCCTTGAACTGGTCCGCGTTCTACGCCCATGAATCGCGGCGGCGCGTCTCACTGCCCACTTATCCCTTCGCCCGCATCCGTTACTGGGCGGACGCGCCGCAAACCGCCGCCGGCGCGCCGGCGACAACGGTCGCACTCCATTCTGTTTTACCCGCCGCCCCGGACCACCTGCTGGTTTTCACCCAGCCTGTATCAACAACCTCCTCGTTAAAGGAACCTGTCATGTCACGTAAAGAACGGCTGCTGCCCCAATTGAGCAGCTTATTAGAAGATATATCCGGCCTGGACATTAACCCGGCTGAAGCAAACGTCACCTTTTTGGAACTGGGTTTTGACTCGCTGTTTCTGACACAGGCCAGCCTGGCCTTAAAAAGCGAATTCGGCGTTGACCTTTCTTTCCGGCAGATGTTGGACGAATACAGCACCCTGGATACGCTGGCTGCCTACATCGATACCCGGCTGCCTGCCGAGGCGTTTGCTGAAGAAGCGCCTGCCGCCCCGCCCGGCCTGCCGGAAACGGCCGTTGCCATGATGCCTTATTCCGGGCAGCAGGGGATCAACGGCGGCCAGTCGGTTATTGAGCAGGTGGTGGCGCAGCAGTTGCAGCTTATGGCGCAGCAGTTGGCGCTGCTTCAGGGCGGCGCGGTTCCTATGCCTGCGCCGCTGCCGGCCGCCCCTCTGCCGCCGCAGCCCGCCCAATTAGCCGGTCAGGAAACGGCCGTTCAAGCCCCAGCCCCTGTCGCCAAAACACCCGCCGCGCCGGAACCAATCAAGCCGCAAAAAATGCAGCCCTTTGGCGCCATCGCCCGCATCAGCACAGAGGCCACCGCCGATTTAACGGAGCAGCAGCGCCAAAATCTGGCCGACTTGATACAACGCTACAATGCCCGCACGGCAAAATCAAAACAATTCACGGCCGAACACCGGCCTCACCATGCCGATCCCCGCGTCGTCACCGGCTTCAAACCCGCTCTCAAGGAAATTATCTACCCCATCGTTGTGGAACGTTCAGAAGGCGTACACGTCTACGACCTGGACGGCAACCGCTACATCGACATCCTCAACGGCTTCGGCTCCAACTACCTGGGATACGGCAGCCCGGTCATCAAACAAGCCATCCACCAACAGATCGATAGAGGCTATGAACTGGGTCCGCAGCAAATACTCACCGGTGAAACCGCCAAACTGGTATGCGAATTCACCAAACTGGATCGCGCCGCTTTTTGCAACACCGGCTCAGAAGCCGTCATGGGCTGCCTGCGCATTGCCCGCACCATCACCGGCCGGCGCACCGTCGCTATCTTTAATGGGTCCTATCACGGCATTTTTGATGAGGTGCTGGTGCGCGGTACCAAAAAGCTCAAATCTATCCCGGCGGCGCCTGGCGTCATGCCCTCTACCGTGGAAAACGTACTGGTGCTGGACTACGGCACACCGGAATCGCTGCGCATCCTGGAAGAACGCGCCTCAGAACTGGCAGCCATCATGGTCGAGCCGATTCAAAGCCGCCGCCCGGATTTCCAACCCCGTGAATTTTTGCAAGAATGCCGCCGCATTTGTCATGAAAACGGCTGCGCCCTCATCTTTGACGAGGTCATCACCGGCTTCCGCATGGGACCGGGCGGCGCGCAGGCGTATTACGGCATCCAGGCCGATATTGCCAGTTATGGCAAAGTGCCCGGCGGCAACATGCCCATCGGCATTATTGCCGGCAAACGAGAATGGATGGACGCCCTGGATGGCGGGTTCTGGCAGTATGGCGACGATTCTGTGCCCGAGGTGGGCGTGACGTATTTTGCCGGTACTTTTGTGCGTCATCCGCTGGCGCTGGCTGCCGCCCACGCCACCCTGACTTACTTGAAGGAGCAGGGACCGTCTTTGCAAGCGCGTGTCAATGCCCTGACGGCGCGCCTGGTGATGGAACTGAACAGCTATTTTGAAGCGGTGGAAGCGCCGCTTGAAATTCGTTCCTTCAGTTCGCTCTTTAAAGTGTTCTGGACGGAGGAAGTGGCCTACAGCGAACTGCTGACCTATTTGCTGCGGCTGCACGGTATTCACCTGTATGACGGGTTCCCCTGTTTTCTGACGGCGGCTTTTACCGGCGAGCATGTGGACAGTGTGATTGACGCCTTTAAATGCGCGGTGGCTGAACTGCGGGCGTATGGCTTTTTGCCCCCACCGCAGGCGGCGGCGGCCGCCGCCAATCAGCCGCCCTCCGCTGGGGCGCGGCTGGGGCGGGATCAAAATGGATACCCCGCCTGGTTTGTGGCCGACGAGGCAAGACCAAGCAGCTATTTGCGGGTCAGGCCGATACAGGAGCAGAGATAATGGGTATAAACGCAATGGAACGGGATGAATTTGAGCTGTTGGCGGTTGAGTATGATCCGTTTGCGCAGGGTCCGGTTTTGCTGACCCGGCCGATCACGGAGGCGCAAAAAGAAATCTGGCTGTCGGCGCAAATGGGGGATGAGGCCAACTGCGCCTTTAATGAATCGCTGACGCTGCGCCTGGTGGGGGAGTTGGACGCGGCGGGCATGGAAACGGCCGTTACCGCCCTCACCCAACGTCATGAAGCCCTGCGCCTGACCTTCAGCCCGGATGGGGAAAACATGCTCATTACCCAGACCGTCCGGCTGGATATACCTGCCATCGACCTTTCGCAGAAAACGGCCGTTGAACGGGACAGCGCCCTGCACACACTCGTCGAAGCAGAAGTCACCACCCCCTTTGACCTCACCTTTGGTCCGCTGCTGCGTGTCAAAATCGTCAAACTGCGCCCAGACGAACACGCCATCCTGCTCACCTTCCACCACATCATCGCCGACGGCTGGTCCATTGCCATGCTGCTGTCTGACCTGGGGCAGTTGTACCAGGCTGCCATGCAAAACGCGCCCGCCAGCCTGCCGCCCGTCTTCAAATTCAGTTGGTATGCCCGTTATCTGGAAGTGAAACAGGCGACCGAGCCGGAAAACAAAGCCGAAGCCTACTGGCTCCAGCAGTTCCAGGGCGACATCCCGCTGCTGGATTTGCCCACCGACCGCCCGCGCCCCAAAATGAGAACCTACGCCGCCGCCCGCGAAGACGTGTTAATAGACGCCCCATTGGTGAAAGAACTCAAACGCCTGGGCGCGCAGGCCGGCTGCACCTTTTTTAATACCATGTTTGCCGCCTTTAGCCTGTATTTGAGCAAACTGCTGGACCAAAACGATCTGGTGGTGGGCATCCCGGCGGCGGGTCAGTCGGTGGTGGGCGAAGAAAACTTGATCGGGCACTGCATCAATATGCTGCCCATCCGCGTTCGGTTTGAGCGGGATATAGCTCTGGTGGATTATTTTCAGCACGTCAAGGACATTGTGCTGAATGCCCATGACCACCAGGAGTATACCTTTGGCACGCTGCTGAAAAAGCTGCCGCTGACGCGCGACGCCAGCCGCATTCCGCTGATTCCGGTGACGTTCAATATTGATCAGGAGCCGCGTCGTCCCAATTATGGCCCTTTGCAGGCTGTTTATTCAAGCAATCCCCGGCGGGCGGAAACGTTTGAGATGGCAGTCAACTGTTATGAATCGCCGGCCGGTTTGATGATGGAAACGACTTACAACACCGATTTGTTTGACCAGGCCACCATTTTGCAGCGCGCCGCCGAGTTCAAAACGCTTTTGGCGCAGTTGGCGGCGAGGCCGGCCGGACGGCTGGCAGACTTTACCATTGTGCCGGATGAGATGCGAGAGACGCTGCTGAAAGAGTGGAACGCCACGCAGATGGCCTACCCGCGCCAGGCTGTCACCCACGCCCTGATTGCGGACCAGGCGAACCAACGACCCGAGCAAACGGCCGTTATCACCAACCACACTACAATGACCTATGGCGAACTAAACGGCCGTGCCAATCAGTTAGCCCGTCACCTGCAAGCCCTCGGCGTGCAGCCCGATTCCCTGGTGGCTGTCAGCCTGGAGCGCACCGCCGACATGCTGGTGGGCGTGCTGGCGGTGTGGAAAGCCGGCGGCGCTTACGTCCCCCTGGACCCCGCCTATCCCACAGAACGCCTGGCCCTCATGCTGGCGGATTCCGGCGCGTCAATCCTGCTCACGCAAAGCAGTTTGCTGCCTCAACTGCCGTCTCACAGCGGTTCAGTCGTCTTATTGGATCAGGCATGGACCCAAATTTCAGCCCTCAGTGATGAAGAGGTGTCCTCTCCTGTAAAACCGGAACATCTGGCCTACGTCATTTATACCTCTGGCTCCACCGGCGCGCCCAAAGGCGTGCAGGTGCCGCACAGGGCGGTGGTCAACTTTTTGACCAGCATGGCGCAGACGCCCGGCCTGACCGCCGCCGACACCCTGTTAGCCGTGACCACCTTGTCTTTTGACATCCACGTCTTGGAACTGTACCTGCCCCTGCTGCAAGGCGCGCGCCTGGTGCTGGCTTCGCCCGCCGAAGCAGTGGATGGCGAAGAACTGCTGCGTCTCATGCGCAAACACAAGGTCACGGTCATGCAGGCCACGCCTACCAGTTGGCGGCTGCTAATCGCCGCCGGTTGGAGCCGGCAGGACGCCCTCAAAGTGCTGGTGGGCGGCGAGGCGCTGCCGCCGGACCTGGCGCGTGAACTGCTAACCCGCGCCGCCAGCGTGTGGAACATGTATGGGCCCACGGAAACGACCGTCTGGTCTACCTGTTATCAGGTGACGGATCCGGACGCGCCCATTTTGATCGGCAAGCCTGTGGGCAATACGCAGGTGTATGTGCTGGATCAGGCGCAGCAGATGGTTCCGGTTGGCGTGCCGGGCGAACTCTACATCGGCGGCGATGGGGTGACGCGGGGCTATCTGGGCCGGCCGGAGCTGACGGCGGAGCGTTTTGTGGCGGATCCGTTCAGCGGCGCGCCGGGCAACAGGTTGTACCGCACCGGCGATCTGGCGCGTTTTACGCCGGACGGCAATCTGGAATACTTCCGGCGGTTGGACAACCAGGTGAAAGTGCGCGGTTTCCGCATTGAGTTAGGCGACATTGAAGCGGCGATGAGCCAGTTCCCCGGCATGGCGCAGGCCGTGGTGACGGTGCGCGAAGATATGCCCGGCGGTAAGATGCTGGCGGGCTATTGCATTTTTGCGCCCCAGGTTCACGACAACTATCAGGATGGCGAATGGGCGGTTGAACTGCGCCGCTATCTGCGGGAGAAGCTGCCGGATTACATGGTTCCCACCAGCTTCATGGCGCTGGACAGCTTCCCCCTGACGCCCAACGGCAAGATCAACCGGCGGGCGCTGCCCAAACCGGCGCAGGTCCAGACCGGACCGGATGCGGCCTATGCCGCCCCACGCGATGATCGGGAAACGGCCGTTGCTCACATTTGGGCCGACGTGCTGGGGTTAGCCCGTATTGGCATTCACGACGATTTCTTTGACCTTGGTGGGCATTCCCTGCTCGCCATTCAGATCATTGTGCGCCTCAATCAAACCCTGGACATCGATTTGCCCTTAGGCAGCCTGTTCCAAATGCCCACAGTGGCCGACCTGGCGCAGGCTGTCGCCGCCAAACAATACGTATTGGAAAGTGATACATTGCTGGACGCCGTAGACAATGACGACCAGGAGAGTTTTATTTTTTAGATT
>JAWOGU010000327.1:0-10817 GCA_046496595.1 Chloroflexota bacterium | reverse complement strand
GTAACAGGCGCTTTTGGTTATTCGGGCAAGTATATTGCGCAGCGGCTGCTGGCGGAAGGGCAGCCGGTTATCACCTTCACCAACTCGCTGCATCGAGAGAATCCCTTTGGCGAGCAGGTGGCGGCTTTCCCTTTTCATTTTGACGAGCCGGACAAACTGGCTGCCACGCTGCGCGGGGTGAAGGTGCTTTATAATACATATTGGGTGCGTTTTAATCATAAGGCGTTTGCCCATGAAACGGCCGTTACCAACACCCTCACCCTCTTCAAAGCCGCGCAAGAAGCAGGGGTAGAACGCATCGTCCACATCAGCATCACTAATCCGGCGCTGGATTCGCCATTGGAATACTTTAACGGCAAAGCGCGGCTGGAGCAGGCGCTCATGGCTTCCGGCCTGTCTTACGCCATTTTGCGCCCCACCGTTTTGTTTGGCAAAGAGGACATTCTCATCAACAACATCGCCTGGATGCTGCGCAAATTCCCGGTGTTTGGCGTTTTTGGCGACGGCGCTTACCGCCTGCAACCGATTTACGTGGATGATCTGGCAAAACTGGCGGTGGAGCGGGGGCAGGCGCAGGAAAACGTGATCATAGATGCCATTGGACCGGAAACGTTTACCTATCGAGAATTAGTGACGGAAATTGGGCGGATTATTGGCAAGAAACGGCCGTTATTTTCCATGCCTCCCTCCCTGGGCTATGCCGTGGGCAGTCTGGTGGGCAAACTGGTCGATGATGTAATCGTAACCCGCGAAGAAATCGAAGGACTGATGGCCGACCTGCTGTACGTTGATTCCCCGCCGGCCAGTGATACGCGCCTCACGGAGTGGGCTGAACGGCACAAAGAGACATTGGGACGGCGCTACACCAGCGAACTGGCCCGCCGCCGTGACCGGCAGGCCGCTTATCAGGCCAACGGGCAGCCGGAGAACAGCCCGTCCTCAGTCGTCGCTGCCTAGCCGCAGGATTTCCACCTGACCCAATGCCTGTTGCAGTGCGGCGCGGTTCAGGATGATGGTGGTACCGCTCACGCCGGAGCCAATGGAAACCTCGTCGTGTTTGAAGATACTTTCTTCGGCCAAAATGCGGATCGGCTGAGGCAGGCCAAACGGGGCGACGGCGCCGCGCGGATAACCGGTGATGCGCAGCATTTCTGCTTCGCTGGCCAGCGTCAGCCGTTTCTCCCCCAGGTATTGGCGCAGGCTTTTCCAGTCGATTTGCTGCGGACCGGCCATCAGAACCAGCACAAAATCTTCGGTCGAAATGCGAAAAAGAATGCTGCGGATGATCTGATCCGGCAGTTGGCCGCGTTCCACCGCCGCCTGTTCCAGCGAGAGTACCGGACCATCATGGCGGAAGACGCGATGTGGGATGCCCATTTCTGTCAGGGCAAGCGAGACAGGGGGTGGTGTATTCATAGAAGAAGCTAGAGTATAGAGATAGAGCTAGAGGAGGTCACGGGTGTTCATTCCTCTATCTCTATCTCTATCTCTATCTCTAGCTGTGCAGAATCTTTTTGAGGGCTGCCAGCAGCAGCAGCACGTTTTCCGGGCGGCTGTTGTGGCCCATGAGACCCACGCGCCACACTTTGCCTGCCAGTTGGCTGAAGCCGCCGGCAATCTCGATGTTGTATTCGTTCAGCAAACGGCCGGCGACCGCTTTGGCGTCGACGCCTTCGGGCACGCGCACGGTGGTCAGGCTGGGAATGCGGTGGTCGGGGTTTTCAACATGGCAGGAGAGGCCGATTTCAGCCAGTCCATCCCACAGCAGTTGGGCTGTGTTTTGGTGGCGCGCCCAGCGTTCCGCCAGACCTTCTTCGGCCGCCAGGCGCAGTCCTTCACGCAGGGCGTAGATCATGTTGCTGCTCATGGTGTGGTGGTAGGCGCGGGTCTCGCCCAGCCAGTAGGTTTTGAGCAGGTTGAGGTCCAGGTACCAGGTATCGGTTTTGACGTAGCGTTTGCCGATTCTTTCGGCGGCGCGGGGACCGACGGTGAGCGGGGAAGCGCCGGGCGGGCAGCTTAAGCCTTTTTGGGAGCAGCTGTAGGCCACGTCGATTTGCCAATCGTCCACATGTACGGGGGCGGCGCCCAGACTGGTGACGCAGTCGACCAGGAGCAGGCAGTCGAATTCGCGGCAGATGGCGCCGATGCCGTCCAGCGGCTGTAAAGCGCCGGTGGAGGTTTCTGCCTGCACGAGCATGACCACGTCGGGATGGTGTTCTTGAACGGCGGCGCGGATGTCGGCTGGCTCAAACACGCCGCCCCAGGGTTTTTCGATGGTATATACGTCTGCGCCATGCCGGGTGGCAATTTCGACGAGTCGTTCGCCAAAGTAGCCCATCACACAGACTAAAACGACGTCGCCGGGGGTAACGAGGTTGGAAACGGCCGTTTCCATGGCCGCGCTGCCTGTGCCACTGATTGCCAGGGTTAGTTCATTATCGGTTTGCCAGGCGTAGCGCAGCAGTTCCTGGGTCTCATTCATAATCTGGATAAAGGCCGGATCCAGGTGGCTGAGCTGGGGCATACCCAGGGCTTGCAGCACGCGGGGGTGGGCGTTGGATGGACCCGGACCGAGCAAAATGCGGGGCGGCACGTTCAGGGCGCCGGTTTCCAACTGATGCGTTTGTTTGATGGGGAAAGCTTGGCTTGTCATGACATGGTTCTCCTGTCTGAAATCACTCAAAAAAATGAAGGTGGGATTGAAAATTTTTGCCAGGGTATAGGGCAATCATACGCCGCCCTGGGGTATTTTTCAAGCGTATGTGAAGGGGACATAAAAAATAAGCGGGCGGTAAACTTTTGTTGTAATTCCGGTGAAGGAGGCGTAAAAATTTTTCCGGCGGCTCTCTTTCTCGTGTTAGACTGCATGGACGAAAAACTGGAGGAAAACGGCCGTTTCCGGCCTCAGATTCCATCTTCAATCCTTGATCTTCAATCTTTCGTAAGTTATTCCGTTTTCATTCCTTATTACAGGCAGCCCATGATCAACACCGTTCACCACATCAATCCGCAGCCATTGCTGCTGCAAACCTTTCCGGAACTAAATGAAGACGACATTGAAGTCTTGCTTCAGGCTGCCACCCCGCAGTACTATCCGGCAGGCGTCGATATTTGTCGTGAAGGTGAACGGGGCGATTGCATGTTTATTTTGGCGCAGGGTGAGGTGGACGTCATCGTGCGCGCCAACAACAGCCAGGAGATCCATATTGACGTGGTGGGCGCGCCCAACTACTTTGGTGAAATGGCCCTGTTAGGCGAAACCACACGTACGGCAACTATTCGTTCGCACAGCGCCTGCCAGACACTGCAAATCAGCCATACAGATTTTCTTCCTATTACATACAGCAATCCCAAACTGCTGCGCGCCATGCTGCGCCAGATCATCGGCCATCTACACACCAACGATCAGGCCGTAATCCGCGAACTCAACATCAAAAACTCCTCGCTGGAAAAAGCCTATGCCGACCTGGCCGAACAGGAAGCCATGCGCACCCAATTCATCGCCACCCTGTCCCACGAACTGCGCACTCCTCTCACTTCTATTAAAGGCTTTTTGGGTCTCATAAATCAGGGCGCCATACAGGGCGGTTCCTTAAACGTGGCCCTGGAATCTATCACGCGCAACGTCAATACCATGGTGGGCCTCACCAACGATCTGCTGATCTTATACGAGATGCGCCCCGCCATTCCTGAATTTGCCTACGTGAATTTGCCCGATATTTTAATCGAAGCGTTGAATGGCGCTCGTGAATCGCTTAATGGCAAATCGGCCGGCGTTACCCTGGATATCGCCCCGTCTATTTCAAATATCTATGCGGACAAGCGCCTGCTTGTTTTGGCTTTGCGGGCGCTCATTGAGAACGCCTTCAAATTCAACCCTGAGCAAAACCCCATCCATCTCCACGCTTACTGCCCGTTACCAAACGAGGTTGCCATCAGTGTGACCGATGAGGGAGTTGGCATCCCGGAGCAAGACCAGGAGCGCATTTTTGAGGCTTTTGTCCGTTTGGAAAAAGAAGGCAGCCAACAGTTGTTTCCGGGACTGGGTGTGGGACTGACTATTGCCAGGTATGTGGTGCAGCGGCATAACGGCTGTCTTGTGGTACACAGCAAGCCAGAGCAAGGCAGCACCTTCACAATCCATCTGCCCCAATCCGCCTGAACCAGCATCGGCAAGCATAAAAACACCGGTCTCTAAATTGCCTCGCCATATCACCCAAAATAGCATATAAGACCCCAAAATTCCCCCTTTTTGACTCCCAATTGACAGGTAGTGTTATTTCTAATAGAATTTTTAATGGGAAACAGCCAATATATTTATGACACTCGCCCGATTTGGTTTGGTGCAAGATGGGTACTTGTTAAGACCCGTTGGTTAAGGTATAGTTCGATTCCCAAAGCAGAGGAGAGATGCTCAATTTAGTGATTCGCGTTCGTAATCCGCGTTCGTGACCCATAATCCCCCCTACTTCATTCTGAGAGCATCCACAAAATTAAAAACAAAATCAAACATATTCCAAACGGGGTAACATGGCCCAATTACTAGAAGTTAATAATCTTGTAACCAGGTTCTACACCGAAGAAGGCATTGTCCATGCGGTGAACGGCATTTCCTACGCGCTTAATGAAGGTGAGGCGATGGCGATTGTTGGTGAAAGCGGGTCTGGAAAATCAGTTGGCGTTCTTTCTATTATGGGATTAATACCCAGCCCTCCAGGCCAGGTAGAAGCCGGAAGTGTAATGTTTAACGGCCGTGATTTATTGCAGCTTTCCGATGAAGAAAGGCGGCAAATTCGTGGCCGGGAAATGGCCATGGTCTTCCAGGACCCCATGACATCCCTCAACCCGGTTCTCACCATCGGCCGGCAAATGACCGAAGCTCTGGAACTGCATCTAGGCATGAATCGGGAACAGGCCGATAATCGGGCGGCTGAGATGATGACCCTGGTTGGAATTCCTAATGCACGTGACAGGTTGGAAGATTATCCCCATCAATTTTCCGGCGGACAGCGGCAGCGCATTGGCATTGCCATGGCCCTCACGTGTAATCCCTCCCTCTTGATTGCAGACGAACCCACAACCGCCCTGGACGTCACCATTCAGGCCCAAATTGTTGATTTAGTCACGCGTTTACGGAAACAACTGGGCATGGCCATCATCTGGATTACCCATGATTTGGGTGTCGTCACCAGTGTGGTCGAAAAAGTGGCCGTTATGTACGCCGGATTCATTGTGGAAATGGCTACCGTAACCGAGCTTTACCGCCATACCAGCCACCCTTATACACTTGGTTTACTAGAATCTCTGCCAAAAGTGGACGCCAAAGAAAAAAGGCGTCTTGTTCCCATCAAAGGACTACCCCCTGATCTCCTGAGAGAACCCACGCGCTGTCCGTTTGCCCCACGTTGTCGTTACGTCATAGACAGATGCCTGCAAGAAAATCCGCCACTAGAAATGATTTCTCCTGAGCATAAAGTGGCTTGCTTCCGCTGGGAAGATGTGCGTGGCGGCTTACGCCTTATCGATGAAGAAATGAGTCCGGTCGTCGCAGGAGGGGTCGCATGAGCAGCGCAAACGGGGCAAACAAAGACAAACTTCTTGAAGTTCGCAATTTAGTCAAACACTTTCCGATTCGGCGCGGCGTGTTTCAACGGCAAGTGGGGGCGGTACAGGCCGTAGATGGCATTAGCTTTGACATCTACAGAGGCGAAACCCTGGGTCTTGTGGGGGAAAGTGGTTGTGGCAAATCGACTGCCGGCCGCACCATTCTGCAATTACTCAAACCAACGGATGGCGAGGTTATTTTCAATGGCGATGATCTTGTTGCTTTAAACCGTGGTGAAATGCGCAAACGTCGTCGTCATATGCAGATGATTTTTCAGGATCCGTATTCCTCTTTGAATCCACGTATGCAGGTCGGCAGCATTGTCGGCGAACCATTAACGATTCATAGTATTGGTAATGCAGCCAGCCGCAAAGAGCGTGTGCAAGAGCTTTTGGCATTGGTTGGTTTGAACCCTTATTTTGTGAAACGATACCCCCATGAATTCTCCGGTGGGCAGCGGCAGCGCATTGGTATTGCGCGGGCGTTGGCAACCAACCCGTCATTTATTGTGGCCGATGAGCCGATTTCCGCCTTAGATGTGTCTATACAGGCCCAGGTTGTCAATCTGTTAGATGATCTCAAGGCAGAGCTTGGCTTAACCTACCTCTTTATTGCCCATGATCTGTCCATGGTTCGTTATATCAGCGACCGCGTCGCTGTGATGTACTTGGGGCGTATTGTGGAAATGGGTGAGCGGGATGAGGTGTATGATCATCCGCTGCATCCTTATACCCAGGCGTTGTTGTCCGCCATTCCGATACCTGATCCAGATGTGGAAGCCACACGTAAACGGATTATCCTTGAAGGAGACGTACCCAGTCCGGTGAACCCGCCGGCTGGCTGTCGTTTTAATCCACGTTGTGCTTATGCAACTGATATCTGCCGCCAGGAAGACCCAGAATTTAGAAATTTGGGTACCGTTGAGCGGCAGCATATGGTCGCTTGCCATCATGCAGAAAAATTTGATTAGGGCCATATGTGGCAAAGTTCAAATTCGTTTAGGAGGTGATGTCTGTACAAAGAGTCGAAAAGAGTTTTCCCATTTACTTTGTTTGTTTACTTAAATCTTGGAGGAGGTTTTTAGATGTTTAACAAAAAAACAGGCCTGATTTTGGCCGCGATTATGGTTTTTGCTGTTTTATTGGTTGCCTGCCAACCGGAAACAGTGGAAGTTGTGAAAGAAGTACCCGTGGAAGTGACCCGGGTGGTGACAGAGACGGTGACTGAATCTGGCGAGTCGGTGGAAGTGACGCGCGTCATCACTGAGCAAGTGGTTGTGACTGCCACACCGGAACCAGAAATGCCCGCGACTTTTGTAGATTCCAGTCCCGACACCTATGTGAATCTGACTTTTGGTGACGTGGACACCCTGGATCCGGCGTTGGCTTACGACACTGCCAGCGGTCAAATCATTGAAAACGTGATGGAAGGGTTGATTTATTATAACCACAAAGACGGCACCAGCTACGTGCCGCAGTTGGCGCTGGAAGTGCCGAGCGTGGAGAACGGCGGCATCTCTGAAGATGGCCTCACCTACACCTTTAACATTCGTGAAGGCGTTACCTTCCACAACGGTGGTGAGTTGACCCCCAGTGATATTGCTTACTCGTTCCAACGTGGTTTGCTGCAATCTGATCCCAATGGCCCCCAATGGCTGTTGTTAGAGCCGATTTTGGGCTTCAGCAACTGCGCCGACATTACTGAAGGCATTGACCCAGAATGTAATATTGCCGGCGATCCCGACGCAGTCAAAGCAGCAGATCCGGCGGCTTTGGCGGCTGTGTGTGAGCAGGTGAAGGCTGCCGTAGTGGCTGATGACGCGGCCGGCACCGTGACCTTTAACAACACGCTGGCGTGGGGTCCGTTCCTGGCAACTCTGGCTCAATCATGGGGTGCAGCTTTGGACATGGAATGGGCGATGGAACAAGGCGCCTGGGATGGCGACTGCGCCACCTGGCAGAACTACTATGCTCCTGGTTCGGAAAACAGCGAGTTAACGGCCGTTATCAATGGTACCGGTCCTTACATGCTGGATCGCTGGACCCCCGGTGAAGAAATTGTTCTGGTTGCCAATGAAAACTACTGGCGTCCCGAGGGTGAACCGATCTGGGAAGGCGGCCCCTCTGGCGCGCCGCGCATCAAGACGGTTGTCATCCGGTTGGTGAACGAATGGGGCACCCGCTTTGCCGCGCTGCAAGCTGGTGACGCCGAAAACGTAGCTGTCCCTGTCGAAAGTCGGCCGCAAGCTGACCAGTTTGTGGGCGAAACGTGTGATTGGGTCACCGATGAATGTACCCCCAATGCAGATAACCCCAATGGTCCGCTGCGCAAATGGTCTGGCCTGCCAGACGTGTCCAAATCTCACGTCTTCCTGACCTTTAATGTCGCTCCCGATTCGCCGTATATTGGCAGCGGCCAATTGGATGGCAATGGCATTCCGCCGAACTTCTTCTCTGACATTCATGCGCGCAAGGCCATGCATTACTGCTTCGACTATGACACCTTCATCCAGGAAGCCCAACTCGGCGAAGGTGTACGCACCAATGGTCCGATCATCCGTGATATGTTAGGTTACAACGAAGATGGTCCCTATTATGAATTTGACCTGGAAAAATGTGAAGAAGAGTTAGCGTTGGCCTGGGATGGACAATTACCTGAGGTTGGCTTCCGTTTCTCCAGCGCCTTCAACACCGGTAACACCACACGTCAGACTGCCAGTGAAATCTTGCAGGGAAATCTGGCTGCTATTAACCCGGCTTACCAGGTTGACATCGTGGGTCTGCCCTGGCCTACTTTCTTGCGCTCCTTCCGTGCTGCCCAGGTTCCGGCTTTGACCAGCGGTTGGGTGGAAGATATTCACGATCCGCACAACTGGGTACAGCCCTTCACCGTCGGTACTTATGGTGGACGTCAGGCTTTGCCGCAAGAGTTGAAGGATGAATTCAACGTTTTGGTACAGGCAGGTGTGTTGGCGGCAGACCCGGCCGAACGGGAACAGATTTACTTTGAACTGCAGCAAAAGTTCTATGATGAAGCTGTTTCTATTCCGTTGTCCCAGCAAACAGGCACCCGCTACGAACAGCGTTGGGTACAAGACTGGTTCTTCCGCGTCGGCGCCTTTGGCAGTTACTGGTATGCCTATGGTTTGGATGGCGGCTAAAGTTTGTTAGCAGCCCGTCCATGCAGGTAAACCACTGTGTGATGGTGTGGCGATTACTTGTACGGATGCAATGTTGATACAAGTCACCCTGGCGCCTAAACGCGCCAGGGTGACCTGGATAAGAAAGTACAGGTGGTGGGGGCTTTGACATGGGATACTATGACAAAGTTCCCACCAAATTTGTAAAGAGGATGCAGCGCCCATTGAACCACATCGAAATTTTTGTCCACGAATGTCTCCTTTTTTGGGGCGGAGGTATTCGTGGCTAAAGGTTTTGTAACCGTTCACGCCCCGTAGGTTGAGCCTGCCGAAACCGGTTTCCCTTCGACAAGCTCAGAGAACGTCGGTTTCCCTTCGACAAGCTCAGGGAACAGGGGTGAATGATTACTTCAGAAGCAGAGAATCCTTTGAAGTGGAGGTATTTATGACAGCTTATATCATTCGCAGGTTGATGGTGATGCCGATTATTTTGATTGGCGTGACGCTGCTCATTTTTGCGATGCTGCAAGTGCTGGGTCCGGTGGAACGTTCCGCCTTGTACGTGCGGGATATTCCCAAAACCGAAGCGCAGATCGAGGGCATTATCAAGCGCTATGGCTTAGACCAACCTCTGCCCATCCAATACTGGAACTGGCTGGTGGGGCGTAAAGATCCACAATCTGGTGAGATTATTGGCGGGGTGCTGCGCGGCGATTTGGGATATTCGCGTACCGGGCGGGAACCGGTGATGGATTTGATGGTTAGGCGGATGCCAGCCACCCTGGAATTAACCTTGTGGAGTATTATTCCGGTGGTGGGCATTGGCATCTGGTTGGGAATTACCGCGGCGCTGCACCATAACAAATGGCAGGATCAGGTAGCACGGGTATTGGCGATTATTGGCTGGTCTTTTCCCACTTTTGTGTTTGGGCTGCTCATGCTGCTGATATTTTATGCCAAGTTGGGGTGGTTTCCTCCGGGACGGCTGTCGATGGAATATAATTTAATTGTGCAGAACCCTAATTTGTTTAACACCTACACAGGCATGTATTCCATTGATTCTCTGCTGAATCTGCGTTTTGATATTTTTGTGGATTCAATGCGGCATTTGATTCTGCCGGTTCTTACGCTTTCTTATATCTCCTGGGCGCAGCTGCTGAAAGTGACACGTTCTTCCATGCTGGAAGCGATGCGGCAGGATTATGTGACCACGGCGCGGGCCAAAGGTTTGAAAGAAAAGGTGGTTTTTAATCGCCATGTGCGCAAGAATGCTATGATTCCCGTGGCGACGATTGCGGGGGCCACGGTTGCCGGTCTGTTGACCGGGGTGATTATTACGGAAACGATCTTCACGATTCCCGGCTTAGGGTCTGCGGCCGCGGCGGCGGCTTTGAGCCTGGACGTATTGACCATGCTGGGTTTTGCTTTGTTCACGGCCGTTGTCTTTGTGGCTATTAATTTGATGGTTGACGTGATGTATGGGATTCTGGATCCCCGTGTTCGCTTGCAGTAGGTAATTGGAGATTTGATATGAGCGCAGAAACAAGTGCAGCGACGACAGTCCCGGTGGGATTGGATGATGATTATTTAGGTGAACAAAGCCGTCTGGAGCAAATGTTAGGGCCAGAATGGTATCGTTTGCTGAAAGGGGTTGTCACGAATCCTCTGTCTGTGGCCGGTATCTTGATTATTTTTGGTTTTATGTTAATGGCTGCTTTTGCGCCGTTATTGGCGCCCCCGATTAACGAAAATTGGGATACTACTTTGATTCCACGTGATGGGTTTAGTTCCGAACCCAAGCCGCCGGGGTCTGAGTGGACACGAAATACGCCCGAAACAGTACCCACATGGTACAAGCTCTTAACCGGAAATGACCAATGGGTCCATTTGATGGGCACAACCAGCGGCCAATATGATATTTGGTATGGCATTGTCTGGGGATCGCGTACAGCCCTGGTGATTGGCAGCCTGGTGGTGGCGGCGTCGGCGGCGATTGGCATTGCCATTGGCGCTTTTGCCGGTTTTTATGGCGGTTGGATTGATGAGGCGCTGATGCGGGTGGTGGAAATTTTT
>JAWOGU010000239.1:0-5101 GCA_046496595.1 Chloroflexota bacterium | reverse complement strand
TGCAGCGGCGCCCCGGCGGCGTCGATTTCCTCTTTGCTGCCGGAGAGGCCGATGAAGCTGGGGTCGAAGTGGGTGACGTAGGCGCCCAGCACTTCAGGCGTGTCCCGCGGCGGATCGACTGTGACCATGATGACCTGTACCTTGTCGGCGTCGTCGCCCAGGGCTTTACGCACGGCAGCCAGGTTAGCCAGGGTGCCGGGGCAGATGTCGGGGCAGTAGGTGTAGCCAAAGTAGAGGAAGACGTATTTCCCGGCGAAGTCGCTGAGGCTGACGGGACCGTCGGCGCTGGTGAGGGTGAAGTTGGGCACGGGGCGGGGGGAGTTGACCAGGGCGCCGGCAAAGTCACGCTCGGATTCGGAAACGGCCGTTTGCCCGCAGCCGGCCAGCAGTAAGCTTAGGATGAGAATTGTGAACAGTGAACGGTGAACAGTGAATAGTGATTTCATGGCAGTTTTGTCGCCTTTGGCTCGCAGTCAGCCGGATCGCCGGAGATAGTGAGCGCAAACGATTTTTCGGCGACCGTGCCATCCGGCAGCGCCGCCTGGATGGTGACAACCCAATCGCCGCCCATCGTCCATTCAACCGGCGCCTGGTACAAACCGTTGTCGCCGCCGCTGGTTTCAGCCAGCACCGGTATCATGCCGGCGTGGGTCATATCGGCTTTGATGGACAGTGCGGCGTCGTTGATCGGCTGATCGTCTGCCGTGAACAGGCGGATGTTGAGCGTATCTTGGCCCACAGCCGGTGGGAACAGGGGTTCGACCAGTTCGATCTGAATGGGCTGCTGCTGCGCTTCCTGGCTTATCCGGGTGCAGCCGACGCCCGTCCATATCGTAAGGAGCAGGGCAGCTAACAGGATGGGGCGCAAGTCGAAAGATGAAAAACAGCAGCCGAAGGTCATAATAAAGAAAAAAACGAGCCAGTTGTGTGATTTTTTGTTAAGTTCTGTGTATAGTTATCATTCTATAACGTGAAGGTAAAGTGTGCAAAAATTCACAGGAAAGGGGTAGCAGCATGACAGAAATGATTCCCAGCGAACGGCAGGCGCAAATAGTGGCCTGGCTGCAAGACGAGAAGCGCCTGACGATTGCACAGTTGGCAGCACGGTTTGGCGTGTCGGGGATGACGATTCACCGGGATTTGGACGCACTGGCGGCGCAGGGGCAGGTGGAGAAGGTGTATGGCGGGGCGGCGCTGCGGGCGCCTAAGCGGACTGTGGAGTTGGAAACGGCCGTTTGCGCCCTCTGCGGTGGCGGTGTCATGAGCCGCACAGGCTTCACCATCATCCGGCAAACCGGCGAAAAGCTGCTGGCCTGCTGCCCGCACTGCGGCATTTTGCTGATGCAACAGTTGGCCGATGCTGCATCGGCCGACGTGGCGTCGGCGCTGACGCCTGATTTTCTGCACGGACGGCGCGTGAATGTATTTCAGGCCGTTTTTGTGGTGGGGTCAGAGGTGCGGGTGTGCTGTTTGCCCAGCACCATTTGTTTTGCCAACCGGGAAGAGGCCGAGAAGTTCCGGCGCGGTTTTGGCGGCGAAGCGCTGGATTATGCGGACACGGTGGTCCACTTGCGGCACTGTCATCATGGAAGATGATGGGATGTAGAGGTGTAGAGGTGATGGGGTGAAAAACCCTTCCCGATGACTGCGGTTTCGCTCCACACCCCATCACCCCATCACCTGCTCACCCCATCACCTCCACACTCTTGATGGTAGATTTCATAGAGGATAACGGCCGTTGCCACGGCCAAATTGAGTGAGTCGGCGGCGCCGGTCATGGGGATGCTGACAGTGGCGTCGCAGGCGGCTTGTTGTTCGAGGGAGAGTCCTTTTTGTTCGCTACCCATGAGCAGGATGGTGTGGGCGGGGTAGCGGTAGGTGCGGTAAGTTTGCGCGGCGTTTCCCGCGGCGGCGACGACGGGCAGGTTGTGGCGTGTTTTCCAGTCGATGAATTCAGCAAAGGTGGCGGTGGCGTAGCGCAGGGCAAAGAGCGAACCCATGCTGGCGGCGATGGCGGTGGGATGGTAAGGATCGGTAGCGCCTTCGCCCAGGAGGATGATGCCCTGGCGGCCGGTGGCGTCGCAGGTGCGCATGATGGTCCCCAGGTTGCCGGGATTGGCGATCTGGTCCAGGGCTATCCATTTCACATTTGCTTCTGGCAGGATGTCGGCCAGGCGTTCTGTGCGCGTGTGGATGACGGCGGCGATACCGGTGGAGGCTTTGAGGGCCAGTTTTTGGAAGGCGGCGGGGGAAACGGCCGTTACCGGCACCTGTCTTTTCTGCAAGTCCACCAGTGTTTGGCGGCTGACGGGGCTGTCCAGCAGTTCCGGCGCATACACGCATTGCCGGATATCCGCCCCGGATTGCAGCGCCTGGGTGACGATGCGGTTGCCTTCAATGTAGGCCAGCCCCAACTGCTCTCGGGTTCGTTTGTCTTGCAGTTTGCGTATTTCTTTGAGGGAGAGTAGTTTATTAGGTTGAAAAGCGTGTTGGTCTGCCATAGGGTTTGGAATAAAAAAGATCAAAGATCAAAGATTGAAGCTGGGCTGCCTATCTTTAATCTTCAATTTTCATTTCTGAGAGGGTAACAAAAACGGCCGTTTTTACAAGGTGCAAAAACGCTTTATGCCTATCGCAAGCAGGTGGGCTGAAAACACATAGGTCAAATAGTGACAAAATCTGCTCTTGATTTATACAAGAAATACTTCCAAGAAAGGCAGTTTGAACGTCTGGATTTGTTTCAAATCATCGCAGACAAATTCAATGTTCAGCGAGCCTTGTATGCCGGAAGTTTTGTCCATGTCACACCTTCATTCGTTTTCCCCGATGTCGTCTATGTGGACAACGACAAACAAGCGAAGCACTTCTTTGGAAAGCCTGAAATTTTCAAGTTTATTGATGAAAGAAAGATTTATCCGCAAGAAGCAAAGGTCTCTTTTCATTTTGCTGATTACAGAAATGGTTTTGATGAAATGATTGGTAGTTTCGACTTACTCATTTCTCAATATGCTGGTTTCGTAGGGCAGCATTGCAAACACTATCTAAAAACCGACGGCTTGCTTTTGGCAAACAATAGTCATGGTGATGCAGGCATGGCAGCAATTGATGATGATTATCAATTATTGGCGGTTTTCTCTGGAAAAAACGAGAAATACAGACTCAGCGTAAATAATCTTGATGAATATTTTGTTCCAAAGTCACAAGTTGAGATAACGAAGGAATATCTCGAAAAACTGCAAAAAGGCATTGGTTATACAAAGACCGCGAGTGCATATTTATTCCAAAAGGTTCAGTAAGTACGCTGTTAACGTAAGTTTTGTGCAATTGACGGCGAAATCGTAAAAAATCGCCAAAAATAAAAGTTGAACCTTTACAAACTGCTCAAAAGTGGCAGGCTCATAGCAATTCTTCACAACGAGGTTGCTATGAGTCCAATACAAACATCACCGGAAATCAGTCAACAAATGACGCAACACGCCATGCTGGTCATTTGGGGCTTGTTTGCCCGGCGTCTGGGCCTGGTTCAGGCTATCGAAGCCATCAAGCTGAAGCAAAAAACGCGTACCCACACGCCGCAAACGAAGATACTGGAGTTCCTGGTCGCCATGCTGGGCGGCCTGGCCCACTTGCAAGACATCAGCCGTTCGGCTCATCCGCTGGACCAGGACCACCTGGTAGCGGAGGCGTGGGGGCAGAGAGCCTGGGCCGATTACAGTGGCGTCAGTCGCACCCTGTCGCAGTTGACAACGGCTGAAGTCGCCGCCCTAACGGCTGCCTTGGACGGCATCAATCAGCCGTTTATCGACCAGGAGGTGACGTTGGCGCTGGAGAAAGCTGGGGAGTTGGTCTATGATGCCGACCTGACCGGTCGTCCCGTTTCCAGCACCAGCAGCAGCTACCCGAACACCGCCTTTGGTCACATGGGTGATACGATTGAACTGGGGTATCAGGCGGCGTTGGTCAGCCTGCACAGTCCTACCTATGGCCGCCTCTGGCTGGCCAACGAACTGCATCCAGGCGATACGGTTAGCATGAGCCGCACCCAGGCGCTGGTCATGGCTGCCGAAGCGCGGACAGGTCGCCGCCCCCGTCGCCGCACGGAACTGCTGGCCGGACGGTTAGCGGCGGCCCAAGCCACCTGGGAAGCAGTAGCCGATAAGGTGGAAGAGAGCTACCAGCGGCATCGGGCAGCACAGGACAACTTGCGCGATACACAACGGCTTTGGCAGGAATGGAAACAGGAAGTGCATGCTTTGACAGCCGACTACGAACGGCAAAACCGGTCCCAAACGGCTCATTGCCAACTGACGCGAGCGCAAGGCAAGGCAGCCACCTATCGTCAACGATTGCCTCGTTGTGAAAAGGCGCTCGGCGTTGCCCAGCGTTGTCTGGCGCGGCATGAAGCCCGTTACGAGGCTACCAAAGCGGAAGTGGACCGTTTGCAAGCCTATTCCCAGCAGCTTGTGGCCGACAATGCCGCCAACCCCAGCACCATTCGGGCCACGTTTCGGCTCGACGCTGGGTTTACCGACCGGGAAAACATCTACTGGCTGATTGAAATGGGTTACGATGTCTACACGCGCGGTCGCTTTCCCACTGTACGAGAGGCGTTGAGCGGGGCGGTGACGGCCGAAACAGCGTGGACCCAGGTGGGCCGCAATGCTACCATGACTGTCTGGGGCAATACGACTGTAGATGGCTATTTCGCCTATCCGTTAAATGTCGCCTTGCTCCACTACCACACCGGTGACACGGTGCAGCGGGCCACGTTGCTCCACTATGGCCAAGCGGATGTCGTTGCCGACCTGGACGGTTGGTTTCATGACTATAACGGCCGTCAAACGATTGAGGCGGGTATTAAAGAGGGCAAAAACGTTTTTCAGATGCATCATCTGAAGGTACGGTCAGCAGAGGCGTTACTTTTACAGGAGCACATGGCCTGTTTTGCCGCCAATTTCGTCCGTTTTGCCGCCCGGTGGCTAGTACAAACAGCACAACCGACGCCTTTTTCGACGACATCGGTCAAGCAAATGGTGCAAGTGGCGGCCCACACTTCGGCCTGGGTGCAAAGGCACGGTGATGTTTGGTTGTTAACGTTCAC
>JAWOGU010000144.1:0-8538 GCA_046496595.1 Chloroflexota bacterium | reverse complement strand
CGCTGCCCGCTTCCCGCGTGCGCAGAACGGAGGCGCTGGTGTAGCTGCTGCTCATGCCCCACAACGCCGACGCATCGTGAAAGCGCACGGCGTCGTCTTCGATGGTGAGGTAGAGGGGCATGTGGGCTTTGCCGCGAATCACAATGGCGCCATACCCCGCCTGCCGGATAGCGACGGCGCTGCGACCCCCGGCGTGGCTTTCGCCCAGGTCGCCGGTGTGGGGCGATTTGAACATGGCGACGGTTTTGGACGCCAGCGGATAATGCCCCACCAGCGGTCCCACGGCAAAGATGATGGGATTGCGCGGATCAAACGGATCGATACCGGCGGGCGCTTCTTCCGTGAGCAGGCGAATGGCGACGCCGGCGCCGCCTAACGATTCGTCAAACAAATCCGGGCGCGGTTCCACCCAGGATTTCAATTTCTTCAAGTCAATATAGAGCACACGATTTAGGGGATCAGCCGATAACATAGGTCGCCTCCTCGATTTCTTCCAGAGCCAGCACGTCGTAGGGGCAGTAAGGGGCGCAGTAGCCGCAGTAGACGCAGATGTCGGGCTTGTTTTGCGCTTTGTCCCAGAAGACAGCGCCAAAGGGACAGGCCTCGACGCAGTTTTCGCAGCCGATGCACAAATCGGGTTTGAATTTGACGCCGCCCCCCTCTCGTTCAATGAGTGCGTCGGTGGGGCAGACGCGGGCGCAGGGCGGGTTGTGGCAGCCGCGGCAGACCACCACCACGAAGCCTTTGCGCATACCGCCCGCCGATTTCACGTGGATGCAGGATTTCTCCAGACCGCCAGCGCCCAGGCGGCGCACACAGGCAAACATGCACGCCTGGCAGCCCACGCAGCGGTCTACATCAATGACAGATAATCGCTTTGCCATACATTCTCCCTTGTCCATTTTGTGTTAAATGGACACAAAGCATTATACTGCAAACCCTTCCTGCCGGTTGTCCTGTTTTTATGAGACGAATGTCACATGTGCAGATGACAGGGTCATGGAAAGGGGTGTGTTTGTGCCGTTATTTACCTTTTGGTTTTGGGACGTCTCGTTTTATGCCTGGCTTTTAGGCGCTTTTGCCATGATTGGTCAGCCAGCAATTACTCGCCTGTCGGTGACGCTGTAATTATAATGGTGAGCGGTTTGTTGTTTGCATCACCCCCCCAATTTGTTCAAATCTTTTAGTCAATGTCAATCCAATGGTTGACATAAGGAGAAAAATGAGTATCTGGTCCAATATCATCCGTGATAACCGCTTTCAAGCGAAGGATGTGGCGCCGTTTGAAAACAAGTTGTTTTATGAAGGCGCACGGTGGCGCTCTTACCTGGAACGCTTCTCCGTACTGTTGTTTTTGGCGACGGTGATTGCGACGGCCGGTATTTTGGGGGACTCTACTGCCACCGTGATTGGCGCCATGATTGTGGCGCCGCTGATGACGCCCATCATGGCAACGGCGACAGCGTTGATTATGGGGAATATGCGCCGGGCGATCTACAGCTTGCTGTTGGTGGCATCGGGGGTGGTGGGTGTGGTTTTGCTTTCCTGGCTGAGCGGCGCTGTTTATTCAGGCGTGATTAGTTTTTCTGAAAACACGCAGATCCTGGCCCGTATTTCGCCAAGACCGCTTGACTTGATAGCGGCTCTGGCATCCGGGGCGGCCGGCGCTTTTTGCCTGAGCCGGGATGACATTGCCGACTCGCTGCCGGGAGTGGCGATTTCTATTTCGTTGGTGCCGCCGCTGTGCGTGGTGGGCATTTCCCTTTCGGCTGGCGAGTTGGAGGCTGCTAAGGGCGCGCTGCTGCTGTTTATGACCAACTTCCTGTCGATTATTTTGGCGGGCGGCGGCGTATTGGCGCTGCTGGGTTTGAATCAGGCGGCGCTGGTAAAAATTCAAGGCCCGGCCCGGCGTAATGCGTTTTTGGTGGTGCTGACGGCTACACTGGTGATCGCATCACCTCTGGTAGCGACCGGGCGTAAAATTACGCGGGAAGCGATTGCGGAGACTCAGAGCCGGCGCGCGGCGGAGGAGTGGGTGGCGGATACGAATTATGCGGTGCGATTGGTGCAGGCGACCGATGACAATGTGTATATTGCCATTGTGGGCAGTGGGGAGCCGCCGGCGTTTGCAGAGCTGATAACGGCCGTTCAGTCCGCAGTGGGTCGGCCCGTTGTGGTCAGGCTGGAGGTGGTGCCTTCGCAGCTTATGTCCTCGATGCAGGCGCCTCCCTGACAGCCGGCTGCCGCGGTGTGATGGACAGGCGGCGTGGAAAACGGCCGTTTCTTGTGAGGGAAACGGCCGTTTTTTGTGCCTGCGGTGAATCTTCCTATAACCAGACGTAAACCTCTGGAGGGTTCCTTGTTTATCAAAATATGTGCAAAACATTGACAAGACCCGCTAAATACTTTACAATGATTGTGCAATACTTAATTTTGTCCATATTGGAGTGAACGATGAAATCTAGATTACAAATCATAAAAGCCTCTATCCTAATTGCTGCCGGCCTCTCTTTCTTCCTTTCCATATACCTCTGGTTCATTGGGTCTAGAGAGCAGGGCATTTTTGTGGGCATATGGGTGCCTTCTATTCTAAGTTTTGGCGCCTTAGTTTTGGCGGGGTACGGTCATCATGAGTGACAGTATACTTTTCCTATGGGGAGTAATCGCTTTTTTGTTTGCGGTCGGACCGCTTTCGGTGGCTGCTTTCCTGGACATCAAAGAAAAAAATAAAAAATCCAGGTAGGCGCTAACAATGTTTGCACTTTTGGATTTAGGACACGGATTTTCACGGATGAACACAGATTCATTGGATATATTAACAAAAATCCGTGTTTATCTGTGTTTAGCCGTGTCCTAATTCCCGATTTTACAAAAACTGCAAAGGTAGTGATTTGAGTACAAGGGCAGTGATAAGATGATGAAACAACAAACAATTTTGGTGACGGGTGTGACCGGTTATGTGGGCGGACGGCTGGTACCGAGGCTCCTGGAAGCGGGTTACGCCGTGCGCGTTTTGGTGCGCAGCCATGCCGGGCGGCTCAATGGCTTTGCCTGGCAAGATCAGGTAGAAACCTTTGTGGGCGACGTTTTGGACCCTGATTCCCTGTCGGCCGCTTTGATGGACGTGGACGCCGCTTACTACCTCATCCACAGCATGGGCGGGGATGACGCTTTTGATCAGCGTGACCGGCAGGCGGCCGAGAATTTTGCCAGCAAGGCCGCCGAGGCCGGCGTCAAGCGCATCATTTATCTGGGCGGTCTGGGCGATCCGGACAGCAATTTGTCCAAACATTTGCGCTCCCGCCAGGAAACAGGCGATGCCTTGCGCCAATTCGCGGTCCCGGTGACGGAATTTCGGGCCGGCATGGTGGTTGGTTCCGGCAGCCTCTCATTTGAGATGATGCGTCACCTGACGGAGCGGCTGCCCATTATGATTGCGCCCAAATGGGTGTTTACGCTGACGCAGCCCATTGCCATCCGCGACGTGCTGACCTATCTGCTTGCCGCTCTGGAAAAGCCGGAAAGCGGCAGCCAAATTATTGAAATTGGCGGGGCTGACCAACTAACCTATGCTGAAATGATGATGACATATGCCCGGGTGCGCGGCTTGAACCGTAAAATTATTCCGGTGCCGGTGTTGACGCCGTGGCTTTCTTCTTATTGGGTGCATTGGATGACGCCGGTGCCGGCTGCGATTTCACGGCCGTTAATCAAGGGCTTGCGCAATGAACTGGTGGTGCGCGACGATTCGGCCCAGAGATTTTTCCCGGAAATAGAGACGATGGATTTTGAAACGGCCGTTTCCCGAGCCTTATCCCGCATCAACGAAGGCGACATCGAAACGCTTTGGAGCGACGCCCTTTCCTCTAGCCAGGGAGATTTGCCGCCCGTTTACCTCACCCAGGAACAGGGCATGTTGATTGAACGCCGCCAACAAATGACCGCCGCCTCGCCTGAAGCTGTCTTTCAGGTGTTCAGCGGTTTGGGCGGGGACCGGGGCTGGCCGCCTTACAACTGGCTGTGGCAGATTCGGGGCATGTTGGACCGCCTGGCAGGCGGCGTGGGCATGCGCCGCGGACGGCGGCATCCCGACGACATACGCCTGGGCGAAGCGCTTGACTTTTGGCGTGTGGAAGCGGTGGAACCCAACCGGTTGCTGCGGCTGCGGGCGGAAATGAAACTGCCGGGACAGGGCTGGCTGCAATTTGAAGCGCTGCCAGCGGAAGGCGGTCAGACAAACCTGATTCAGACAGCCTATTTTGCGCCGAAAGGCTTATCTGGACTGGCTTATTGGTATGGCATTTACCCGCTGCACGGTTTGATTTTTTCCAGGATGATCGACGCCATTGCCCGGCAGGCGGTTGCTGTGGCCAAAGAGCCGGTGATTCTGGTAAACGGCGGCAAGTGAGCACGACACTTGATCTTTGCCATGTAACCTGACTGTTGGTACATTTTGGGTCATGAAGCCTGCTGCCGTGATTCCCATGAATGATCCGGAGGGGAAGTTTTTCCCGCATTTGCGCACCATTACCCCCTACCTGAAGAGTGTTTTTGAGCGCGTGTTTGTCAGCGTAACGGCCGTTACCCATCAAAACCAGGCGAGTCAACAAGATGGACCATTATCCTGATTTCCCTTCAAAATTTGTAGCGCCGCGGCAGGTGGATGTGTGGCTGCCGCCGGGGTATGAGAGTGGAAACGGCCGTTTCCCTGTTCTCATCATGCACGACGGCCAAAACCTTTTCGATCCAGCCACGGCTTACGGCGGTATTCCCTGGGCGGTCGATAAAGCGGCGCTCAAACTGGCGGCGGCCGACGCCATCCAGCCGCCGATCATCGTCGGTGTCTGGAACACCGAGAAACGCTGGGAAGAATATCTGCCCGAAAAACCGTTCGACGGTGATTTTACGGCCGTTTTCCAGGAGTTCCCGGAAAAAATCGGGGGCAAAGCGCTGTCCGACGATTACCTGAGATTTCTGGTGACGGAACTCAAACCCTTCATTGACAAGACCTACCGCACCCGGCCGGAGCGAGAAAGCACCTGCATCATGGGGTCCAGCATGGGCGGCCTGATTTCGCTTTATGCCTTGTGCGAATACCCGGACGTGTTTGGCGGCGCAGGCTGCGTGTCTACCCATTGGCCGGCGGCGGACGGCGTGATTCTGGACTACTTGCGTGGTTTTCTGCCTCGGCCAGGACGCCACCGCCTTTACTTTGATTACGGCACGGAAACGCTGGATGCGCTTTATGAGCCGCACCAGCAGCAAGTGGACGCCTTTATGGCGGAAGCAGGTTACACGCAGGGACAGGATTGGGTGACGCGGCGTTTTGACGGCGCGGAGCACTCTGAAAAGTCGTGGCAGGCGCGGGTGCATGTGCCGTTGGCCTTTCTCCTGGCGGTGCAGCCATGATCCCAAAAGCAGACTTGTTTGCCGATTTACGCAGCCGGATTGAAGCGCATGTGGCAGTGGTAACGGCCGTTTTCCTCCCTTTATCCGACGAACAACTCACCCGGCAGCCTGATCCCAAAGAATGGAACATTCTGCAGTGCTTCGATCACCTCAACCTGACCCATGCTTATTACCGGCCCAAAATTGAGGCGGCGCTGGTTCAGCCGCGCCCGGCAAAAGCGCAAGCCGGCCTCTATAAACCTTCTTTTTGGGGGCGCATCTATATGCACTTTGCCTTCAATCCTAAATACAGCTTTCCTACTGTTGAGGAAATGACGCCGGAAACGGCCGTTACCCGGCAAACGCTCTATCTCTACCTGCAAAAACAGACGGAACTGCTGCAAACCCTCGACCAAACCGGTGGTGTCGATTTGCGCCGCACGCCCATTCCCATTGCCAAAGGCGTCAAATTCAACCTGGGCGACGTGCTCAAAATTCTCGTCTACCACGACGAACTGCACATCGGGCAGGCTGAAGGCGTCCTGAATATCAGGTGACAGTGGTCTAAACCGGGAAAATTCATTACTCATCATTCATCATTTTAAGGCAACTATGTTCACAATCTCTGACAACTGGAAACAAACATATCCCGGCGCTGACGTGGGCGTGTTGGCCTTGCGCCAGGTAACCAATCCTGAAAATCACCCGGAATTGGATGTGCGCAAAGAGGCCGTTGAAGCGGAACTGCGGCAGCGCTTTGCCGGTTATGATCGAGCGGCATTGCGGGCTGAACCCGTTTTGCAGACGTATCACGCCTACTACAAGCGCTTTAAAAAATCGTATCATGTGCAGGGGCAGTTGGAGTCGATTTTGTGGCAGAATCGCACCATTCCCAGAGTGGGGGCGCTGGTGGTGGCCATGTTTATGGCGGAACTGCAAGACCAACTGCTCACGTCCGGGCATGATCTGGATTTGCTGCAAGGATCGGTTGGTATTGACGTGGCGAGGGGAACGGAACAATTTACCGGCATTCGCGGTGATGATATTCAGCTCAAAGCGGGGGATATGTTCATTGCGGATCAGGCGGGGGTGCTGTCCAGCGTCATTTACGGACCGGACCAGCGCACCCAGATCAGGCCGGAGACAACGGCCGTTCTCTTTACCATTTACGCGCCGCCTGGGATTGAGGAAACAGCCGTTGCTTCCCACCTCGACCACATCGAAAGCACCGTGCGCCTTATTTCACCTGAGGCCGTGATTGAATTGAAAGCTGTTTACGGGACTGCCTGAAAAACTCAACGCAAAGCTGCAAAGAAACAAAAGACGCAAAGAGAAAATCCCTTTGCGCCTTTGAAACTTTGCATCTTTGCGTTAAAGAAATCTACCTGCCGAAATGCATGGGCATGATGATATGCACAAAATCATTATCGCCCACTGGTTTAATGACCCCAGGTTCCATCGGATTTGTCGTTTCCAGCGCCACCTGCGGCGTGTCGATCACGTTCAGCACATCCGTCATGTATTTCACGTTAAAGGCAATTTCAATCGGCTCGCCGTCCACGCTGGCGTCAATTTGGGCCACGTTGTCGCCCGTTTCCATGCTCGTGGCTTGCACCACAGCAAAACCGGGCGTAATTTCGTCGCCTGGTTCCACGCGCACCCGGGCGGTGTGGCTGGCTTCGCGGGCGAAAATCTCAGCCGTTTTACACGCTTTGCGGAAATCGGCCGTCCCCATGACAGTGCGGGTGTTCGTGTGTTTGGGCACAATGGGGTTGTAGTCGGGGAAATTGCCATCAATGAGCTGGGAGACAATGACGATGTTGTCCAGGTCGAAAATAATCTGGTTGCGCCCTTCGGGGAAGGTGATGTAGACGGCTTCCATGTCATCATTGATCACACGGCCTACTTCCGTTAACGCCCGCGAGGGAATGATGATGCTGGTGGGTTTCTCGACGTAACCGGGGATGTGGGCGGTGCGCAGGGAAAGCCGGAAACCGTCGGTGGCAGCCATCATCATTTTGCTGCCTTCAAATTTTGTGGAGACGCCGGTGAGGGTGGGGCGGGTGTCGTCTATGGCGGCGGCGAAGGCCACCTGGTTGATCATCTGCTTGAAGACAGGCGCTTCCACACGGGTGCGGTTTTCCCGATCCGGTTCCGGGATAAGCGGGAATTCCTGGGCGTCGATGCCTTTGATGTTGGAATCTGTCTTAGCGCAGGTGACGTGCAGCGTTTGGGTGGGCACATCCAGCGCCATGTAGACCTGTTCCTGCGCGAGCTGACCCACCAGATCATTCAGGGTGCGCGCTGGCACGGTGATAGCGCCATCCTCTTCCACTTTGGCGCCAATCCAGCAGGTGATGACTACTTCCAGATTGGTGGCTGAGAGCTTCAAACGGCCGTTATCCGTCGCAATCAATACATTTGCCAATACCGGCAGGGTGGAGCGGGTGCTTACCGCCCGGCTGACAATGCTGAGTCCCTTCGCTAAATTCTCTTGCAAGCATGAAACCTTCATGGCGTGTCTCCCAAAAGTTTTGTTGTAATGTCCCGCATGTTGTAATGGAAGTAGTATAACAAAGAAATTAGAAAAGGAAAAGAGAGAGATGGGGCAAAGTGGCAGAGTGGCGGGTTGCGGGTGGCAGGTGGCGGGTAAAGTCATTCGCCTCAACACCCCATCACCTCTACATTCCCATCACCTATGAAGCATATGGTAGAGCACGATACTCAGCGCCACATGCACGTTGAGGGAGAGGCCGCTGCCGTACATGGGCAGGAAAACGGCGGCGTCGCAGGCGTTGAGCACCGCTTTGGTAACGCCGTGGTCTTCGTGGCCGACGACCAGGCAGGTTTTTTGGGCGTAGTCGTATTGATGGTAGGAAACGGCCGTCTCTGTCAATTCCACCGCCACAATTTGATAGCCATTGGCCTTCAACTGGGCAATCGCTGCCAAAGGATCCTTTTCATAGCCCCAGGGCGCCTTGATGCTTTTATAGCGGCCCACTTTGTCGATGGTGGGGTTGGGCGGCGTTGGCGTGATGCCCGTCAATACCAGTTCGGTGAGACCCACTGCATGCGCTCCCCGAAAAATCGAGCCGACGTTAGCCGGATATTCCACGCTTTGCAGCAGGGCGATAATGTCCATGTCGGGTT
>JAWOGU010000110.1:0-16267 GCA_046496595.1 Chloroflexota bacterium | reverse complement strand
CAGATAAAGGGCGGGATTGCCCAGATTGCGGCTCAAATTGGCGCAGGCGAACCATTCGGCGTCAGGCGCGACGCCGACGACGTTGCCCAGCACCGTGCCCAGCGTGTGCGTGCCGTGCCCGTTGGCGTCCACTGGCGCCGTCGTGCCGTTCCAGGGATCAAACCAGTTGCCGCTGTGAGTGAGGCTGCCGTTATTTTGGCCCCGGTAGCTGTCCAGCAGTTCAGGATGGTCGAATTCTGCGCCGGAATCTGACTGCCCGATGACGATGCCCGCGCCGGTGACGCCAAACTCCCCCCACACGCGGTCTGCGCCGATGTTGCTCAAGTTCCAATCCGGCTCGGCGGGCGCAGCAGCGGCAACAGAGGGGACAGCCAGTTCTTCGGCGATTGGGCGCATCACCGGGCTGGCGATGACGCGGTCTACTTCCGGACGGGTGGAGAGCCAGAGGCGGTGCAGCAGGCCGCCGCGCACTTCCAGGGCGTTGGTGAGGTAATAGGGCGTGTAGGCCACGCCAAAACGGTCCAGCGCGGCGCGTAAATCGGTCTGGTCAGCGTTGGCGTGATTGGTGAGCGTGTCATAAACGTATTGGCGGCGGGCGTCGTAGTCGTCCATTTGGGCGGCGGCGCTGGTGTCTGCCTGTTCTTTGAGGATGACAAAAAGGCGGTCGCCGAAGAAACCGGGCTGCCCGGCTGTCAGGTAGAAACCCAACCCCATGATGAAGGCGACGAGGGCAAATGCGGTGAGGAAACGGCCGTTCTCCACCCCCATCAAGCGTTTACGCAGCAGAAGCAGTAAAAAGCCTGCCAGCAGCGCCGCCGGAATCGTGAGGAAGGCGGCCTGGAAGGCCCAGCGCAAAATACCGTCGGCTGCGCCCAGGTAGAGGCCGTCGCTGTCGGTGAACATCAGGGCCAGGGCGGCGCTGAGACCGGAAAGCAGGCCCAGGGGCAGGCTGTTGGCGGCGGCGCTAGCGGGCTGGCGCCCTGTCAGCGCTGCGCCCATGGCGGCCCACCCCAGGGCGGGCAGGGCGACCATGAGCATGATTTGGACGCCGTTGAAGCTGAGGCCGCTGCTCATGATGAGCAGGCTGGCGCCCACCACCAGGCCGCCGGTGAACATGTCCCAGCCCGCGCCTTGTGAGGTTTGAGCCAGTTCGCGCAGCCAGTAACGGCCGTTTACCAATCCCGCCACGATGCCAAAGAGCAAACCCAGGGCCAGCGCCAGCAATGTATCCAGCGGGGAACCAAGCGCCCCCCACCAGACGAACGGCAGGTTGATCAAAAGCGCCAGCGCGGCGGCCAGGGCGGCGGCTGCCGGGATGGGACGGAAAAAAGCGGGTAATTGAGGGCGATAGCGCAGCCACAGGCCGCCTGCCAGCAGGAGCAGCAGTATGGTTTGGCTGAGCAATACCATCTGGCTTTGGATGGGGTAAAACAGGCGGGTGGACGCCAGCAGCAGGGGAACCAATGTGGCTGCCAGCCAGGTCTGGTAGACGGCGCGGTAACGGTGGTGCGGCCACCAAAAGGCGAAGGGGAGGAGGGGAACGGCCGTTAAGCCCACCTGTATCAGCGAGGTTCTTAGCCACAGCCATTCAGCCTGCCCGCCGGAGCCAAAGCCGATAGCAAACCAGACGCCCGTCTGCGCGGCGTAGGAGACGACCATGATCCAGAAGAGAAAAGCCAGCAGAAAAAAACGGCCGCCCCAGGCAGGCCAGAGGGCTGGGCTTTCGGGTTGGGAATCCGTGACGTTCGTCACATTGTCGGGGGTTGAGAAATTCGTCATAATTTTACCAGGCTCCACCTGTTAATAAGCATTGGACGTCTGGCGAGAATTGATGCCTTTCAAATAGTAGAGAAGCAAACAATAAATGCCAGACTCCTGTAAACAATAATAATCAGACCACTACCACTGAAAACCGGAGATGAAAATGACTGTTAAAACCGATGTGATTCAATTTCCCACTAAGGGACACGCTGATATTCTTGACATAACGAATGAAATTGTGCAGGCAGTCCAGGAATCAGGGCTGCGAAACGGCGTGATCACGATTTTTAGCCCGTCGGCGACCAGTTCCGTGACCACCATTGAGTATGAATCGGGCTGCCTGCGTGATTTGCGCCGCTTGTTTGATGAGATTGTAGACCCGGACAGAGACTACGACCACAATGAACGCTGGGGAGATGGCAATGGGCACAGTCATGTGCGGGCGGCCTTACTGGGACCATCGCTGAGTGTGCCTTTTGTCGATGGGCGGCTGACGCTGGGTACCTGGCAGCAAATCATTTTTATTGACTTTGACAACCACCCGCGGCGGCGCGAATTGGTGCTGCAAATCATGGGAGAGTAGGGGAAGTAATTGTTGAATAAGTTAATGGGTGAACTGCTGAATTGTTAATATGGCTGTTTGCAAGCGCCGCATTAACAATTCAACAATTCACCCATTCCACCATTAATTATTTTGTTCTACCAGTTCCATCAATCGTTCTAAATCTTGCTGTAAGGCGTCTAGTTCTGCGCCGTAGGCGGCCCAGTCGCCGGCTCGTTGGGCGGCTTCGGCGGCCTGGTAGTGGTTGTTAGCGGATTCGATCAGCTGCTCGATGCTGGCGTCGGTTGGCAGGGGAATGCGCGTGGGAGAGGGGGTGGGAACGGCCGTTTCTCCGCCATCACCACTTTCCACAGCTGCGTCCACATCCACATCCACAACCTGCCCCGGCTCTGCTTGCAGCAGGTCCGCCAGAGCGGCGTCCAGGGTAGGCGCCATGGCGATGCGCGTATCCGTGGCCACAATCACCCGTTTCAATTCCGGCAGGGCGCTGGTATCGCTTAGCAGATACACCGGTTCCACGTACAAGAAGCTTTCACCCACCGGAATTACCAGCAGATTCCCCCGAATCACCCGCGAACCACCCTGATCCCACAAAGAAAACTGGGCGGAAATTTCCGGATCCTGATCAATGCGGGCTTCGATTTGCAAGGGTCCAAACACCAGTTCTTGCTTGGGTAGTTCATAGACTACCAGTTCGCCATAATGGGGCACGTCGTTACGGGCGGCAATCCAGGCGATCATATTGGATTTTCCCACCGGCGTCACGGGCTGGATGAGTAAGTATTCCGTTTCAAACTCGCCGGGAAGGGGCATGTTTACATAATATGGCTCCATGACCTGCTCATTGCCGTCATAGGTTTCCTGTGGAAATTGCCACAGGTCTTCCCGATTGTAGAAAACGCGCTCATTTGTCATGTGGTAGGTAAGATACTGCTGTGCCTGGATGCGAAACAGGCTTTCCGGGTAGCGCAGATGTGTCAGTAAATCTGCGGGCATCTCATTCAGGGGTTGGAAGAGACCTGGGAAGGCGGCGTTGTAAGTTTGGATGATGGGGTCTGTTTCATCAACGAGATAGAAGTTAACGGTACCGTTGTAGGCGTCGATGGTGATTTTGACGGCGTTGCGGATGTAGTTCAGCCCTGATTCGGTGGGGGTGGCGTAAGGGAACTTGTTGCTGAGGGTGTAAGCGTCCAAAATCCAAATCAACTTGCCATCATCCGTGATCACGATGTAAGGATCCCCGTCCAATGAGAGGAAAGGGGCGATTTTAGCGACGCGGCTGCGGATCTGGCGGTAGAGCAAGACGCGGGTATCGTCGTCGATTTCGTCGCTCAAGATGACGTTGGCGTCGGTGAGGCGCAGGGCAAAGGCCGTCCGTTTTAAGAAACTATCCAGGGCTACGCCGCCGCTGCCAGTGTACACGGTTTTGACGTTTTCAGCGCCGCTAGGATAGCTGAAACTGGGTCGAGTGCTGCTGACAAAGACTTCGTCTGCCATCAGTTCACCAAAATACACTTCCGGCTGGGTGATCTGAATCTCTTCAACGGTGCTTTGGGGCGGTAAATCCTGGATGAAAAATTCGGGCTGCCCTTCAGCTGTGAACTGATCTACGGGATTCATGACGACGCCATAACCATGGGTGAATTCCAGATTGCGGTTTACCCAGGTCGGGTTGTTGAGGTTTGCTTTGTTGAGTTCACGCACAGCCAGCATCACCTGGCGTATTTCGCCGTTCACCATGTAACGGTCAATGTCTACTTCACCAAACTGGTAGTATGGCCGCAGGGCTTGTAACTGCTCGTAGGTGCTTTGCAGCGGGCGGTAATCCCAGAGGCGAATGTTGCGCAGGATGGCCTCGGCTCTTTTGTTGGCCAGAACTTCTTCATCCAGGATGTCGATGTCGCCGAAAGGTTGTGAATTGACGTCCGCCAGATCAAAGGCGAGCCGGGTGAAGGCGATGTTGTGGGCGATGTAGGGGGCTTCACGTTCCAGCTCGTTGGGTTCGACGGCGTAGCGCTGGAGCAAACCAGGATACAGTCCCGCGACCAGGATGGTAACACCGAGCCATACGCCAGCGGAGATGAGAACCAGACGCAGGTTGAAGCGAAAGAAATTGACGAACACGGCAACGGCCGTTAAGCCCATGAAGAGCATTTGCAGTCGCAGCGCCAACAGGGTGGCGTTCACATCTGTGTAGCTGGCGCCGAATACGGCGCCGCGCTGCGAGTAAACCAGTTGGTTAATGTTCAGCCAGTAGCCTGCTGTCCACAGCAGCAGCAGCAGCATCACCAGCAAGGCCACATGCCGCCGAATCAATGGGATAAGCTGCGGCTTCCATTGTCCTTTTTGCATGTCAACCAGGTTATTGACGGCATACAACCCCACCACCCCGGCCAGCGTCACAAACAGCAGTGAACTCAGCCAGCCCTGCACAAATTCAAAGAGGGGCAGGTTAAAAAGGTAGAAGCTGATATCGCGGCCATACAGGGGATCGGCCGTGCCAAAGGGCGTGCGGTAGTAAAATTGCAGCAGCATTTCCCACTGAGCAGAAAGGCCGGAGCCAAAGCCAAAGGCCAGCACAGCCGCGACTCCCACAATGGCCCATTTTGTCCAGGGGAATTTGAGGATTTGGGGTTGAAGCGGGTTTGTGGTGCGCAAGGCGCGCTTGCGGGCGGCAGACCAGTTCCAAAAGAAAACGATGAAAGCGATGAAAAAGCCAAGCAGAAACAGCACAAACTTCAGGCCAAACTGTTTTAACCACACGGCCTGGTATGCTTGGGCTTGAAACCAGAGCCAATCAGTGTAGGTGTTGACGATCCAGTTAAAGCTGATTAGCAGTAGAAAGACAGCCCCCATGATCCAGAGGGTGCGGTTAGAACCACCTGTTTGTCCGGGACGATCAGGTCGGGGCGGGAAGGGGGGACGGCCGCTATTGCTATCTTCATCACCTCCGCTGTAGTCCCAGCCCATGTCGCGCATAGCCCGGCGGAATACTTCAGGGATGTCATTGGGGTCTCGACTCATCAAAAATTCTCCGTAGAAAGCTAGAGCAAGAGGAGAGAGCGAGAGGAAAACCCCTCTGGCTCTGGCTCTGGCTCTCGGTTATTATCCCACAGTTTGGGTTAAAATGGCAGGCAGGGGAGGCTACTTCATCAATCTCTTACTCAGGCGCAGCAGCCAAAACGGCCGTTTCATCTTTTGCCACAACGAACGAGCTTCACCGGCATGATCTTCAGGGTTGGCGGCATACTGGTGTTCGGCAAACAAATCTGCCAGGCGCGCCGCCAGCGGTTTGATGGCGGCGGCCCGTTCCTGCGCGTGGAACCGGTCGGGGAAACCAGTCAGGTTTTCTTGCAAGGCCTGGTTAAATTCGGCGGGCGTCTGTTGGGGTAATGGGGGATGGTTTAACTTTTGCGCCTGGAACTGTAAACGGCCGTAGGCCGCCGCCACATTGTCTTCCGCTTCCAGTCTGCGCTGCCGCCAGAACCAGGCCGCTGCCAGACCGCCTGCCACCAGCCCCACCAGCCCCACCCGCGTCAGAATAGTCTGCCAGGCGATGGGACGCTCAACCGGGTCTCTTGGCGGCAGCGGCGCGGTGTCGCCCAGGTTTACAAAATCTTCCGGCGGCCTGTAACCCCAATCTTGTTCCAACGCCGTGTCATGCGCACTGGCAAACCCGGCAGTGGGTTCAAATTCCACCCAGCCATAACCGTCAAAATAAACTTCAGCCCAGGAGTGGCCGTTGCTTTGGCGAATAGTTTGCACGCCATTTTCGTCCGGCGGCTGGCTCAAAAAACCGACGGCCATCCGAGCCGGTAAGCCCAGACTGCGCGCCAATACCACCATCGCTGAAGCGTAATAATCACAGTAACCGCTTTGCAGATCAAACAAAAAATAATCAACCGGATCCGCGTCCAACGGCGCCGGTTCCACGTCCAACGAATAAGGATATTGGCGTAAAAACAGCTCAAGCGCCCGCGCCTGATCATAAGGATTGCTCAGATCGCCGGCCACTTCTTGCGCCAGATCGCGCACGCGCTGCGGCAGAGAGTCCGGCAGTTGTGTATAGCGGCTGAGAATGACGGGCGGCGTGTTGGCCGTTTGTGTTTGGCGCAGTTCTTCCGGGGAGGCCACGCTGAAGCGGGTGCGGACCTGATAAGCGACAGCCTGCCCCTGCACCCTCACTAAATCATCCAGACCGCGCCAGCGCAAGATGACTTCGTGGTCGAATTGCAGCGGCTCTCCAAGCGTGTAGCGCATCAACCGCTCATCCCGCAGCCACTGCACGTTTTGCACCAGTTCCAGTGTGCCTGCCGTTTCCGGCAGATTGACCGCTTCGTTGGCCGACAGTGATTCTTCTCTTTCCTGAGACAGCGTCCAGCCGCGCCCGGTGTAGACCTCATAGCTCAAGCCGCGCCAATGGCTGCGCCGGGTTAATTCCGGTGGCGCTGGGTTGCCGTCCGGGTCTGTAATGGTGGCTGTCATCATGATTATTTCAGACAAAACAGGTGGCTCTTCGCCTAGCAGGTAGGAGCGGGGCATTACGCCATAGCCGCCAGGACTGCCCGGCGGTCTGGTTCGGGGTTTGTTGACGCCGCCAAACGCTTCATCCAGTGTTTCTTCCACACCGGTAACCCAGGGATGGGTCAGAAAGGCGTCTACCAGTTTGGTGATGCTGAAGGCCGGCAGAATCATAGCCGCCATCAACAGCATCATCGAAATGGCGCTGGCGTAAATGAGCAGTTCCAGGCGGATTTCGCCGGAGTAATCGAGGCCGCGCTGCCGCCAGGATTGTTCCAGTGTGCTGAGATTGGTGGTGGCAGAGAGCAGCGCCGCCAGCCCGACGAATACGACCAGATACCAGATGGGCGACAGGCCAAAGAAGCCGTTTAACGCCAACGCCGCACCCATCAGCGTCAGGCCGAGCAGTGGCTTTTGCAGGCGAATGACGGTCCACACGGCGAAGGCGGTAAGCAGCCAGACGCCTAACCCCAGGCCAAAAGCAAATAGGATGGTTTCCTGGCTGCGGTTGCCGCCCGCCACGGCAATGAGCCAACTGGCGCTTCTGTCGAGGAAGAGAGCGCCGTTTTGCAGCCAGTATTCACGCAGGGGCCAGAATCCTTGTTTGAGCAGGCCGAGAGAGGGGGTGAGGTTCGCCAGGCGGATGATGGTGATGAGTACCCCATAGAGCAGGAGCAAGATCCAGGCGAAACGCGGACTGCGGGCGCGTTTTGCTAACAGATACGCCAGGATTAAGCCGAAAACGGCCGTTACTCCCACCACGTCAGCTTCCGGCGCCCAGCCCACGGCCAGGATTGCGGCTGCCATACAGGCTAAGGCTGCTATCAGCAGGGACAGGGAGAGCCACCCTTCGGCGGGTCTCAGGCGATTCACCGTCCACAAAAGCGCATCCAGGGCCATTAGCGTGCGCCATCCTCCAGCAGCGGGTTATGCACGGTGATGACGCGCCCCATCGGCGTCACCTGGAATTCCCAGAAGCCGCGCCGTTTGGCCTCATCCAGCCGGATGCCCACTTCTCCCTGCCGCACGATTTGCGCGGCAAAACCAAGCTGGCGCACGGCGTCACGCAGACCTTCAGCATTGCCTTCGCCGCCGAAACTGGGACGATCCAGGATGACGACGTGGGCCTGCACGCCCCGTTTTGCCATTCCCAGCAGTCCGGGCAGCAAATCCGGAGAGCCGTTGGGCGTGATGATCAAGGCCGTGCTGCCGGGTCTGGCGGCATAACCGACGTCACGCAGGGCGGCAGCCAGAGGCACATCGCCGTCGGCGTTGACCAGGGCCAGGGCGCGTAAAATTTGCCACAAATGCCCCTCGCCGACGCTGGGGTAGATCACTTGCGGCTTTTGACCGTAGGTGGCAATGCCGGTTTCGCGCACATGGCGGATGGCCTGCGCGGCCATCGAGGCCGCCAGCAGAACGGCATGTTCTTCTGTGCCGTCCGCGCCTTCGCCCAACTGGACTGCTTTTTCCAGGTCTAGAACCAGCCAAAAATCACCGGCGGCATCCAGATCAAATTCACGCACGACCAGTTTGTCTCGGTGGGCAGTCTTGCGCCAGTGAATCCAGCGGTAGGGATCGCCGGGATGGTATTCGCGCACGGAAGCGGCATTGATAGTGGCCTGGATGGAACGCTGCCGCGCTCTGGCCCGGCCGCCGGTTTGGCCGGGCGGCAGGGGGATGGGCAGTTTGCCGTGAATGGGCGGGTGGATGACGATTTCGGTGGCGTTGGCGTAGCGGCGGGTGGCGCTGAAGATGCCAAAAGGATCGCCGCAGCGCACGGTCCAGGCACCGATGAGGAACTGCCCGCGGCGCAGGCAGATGGCGGAGCGGCGCCAGTTAATTTTGGTAAAGCCGCTGACGCTTTGCACGATGGAGGCGTCGTAGCCGGGCACGGTGGATTCGTCGTTAATTTCCACCCACAGGGCGGGGATGAAGCTGTTGTTTGTCAGCTCGAAGCTTTCGCTCAAGCGGTCGCCGATGGAGACCCAGCCGAAGCGCAGTTTGCGGTTGACGTGGAGGTTTTTAGCCAGGAAGTAGGTCCAGATGAAGGCGATGATGAAGAGACCGCCCAGGCCGATGAGCAAAGTATTCCAGGCGCGGTCGGGGAGGAAAACGGCCGTTACCAACAAAACACCCAGCAAAATCAGCGGCAGCCGCAAATGGATATGAATCTGCATGTTAGCGGACGGCTCTACTTTCCCTCGGGATACTTTCGCCAGCAATCGCATAGCCAAAATTTTCCCACAAATCCCTGTTTTTGTCCGCTTTATTTGCATCCAAACCCAGTGTTCAGTTAAGATGAACGTATAGAGATAGAGAATCATTTATTCTCTATCTCTATACTCTATCTATTCTTAAAGGAGAACCGAATGGAATACAACAATCTGGGTAAAACAGGACTCAAAGTGTCGCGTATCTGCCTGGGCATGATGACCTATGGCACGCCCCAATGGCGCGATTGGGTGCTCACCGCAGATCAAAGCCGCCCTTTTGTGCAGCGAGCCATCGAATTGGGCATTAACTTTTTTGACACGGCCGATATGTATTCTGTGGGTGTCAGTGAAGAAGTCACAGGCAAACTGCTGCGCGAATTTGCCCCGCGTGACGAAGTGGTGGTGGCCTCCAAAGTCTACCAGCCCATGAAGGACGATGTGAACGCCCGCGGTTTATCCCGCAAACACATCATGGACGCCATCGACAACTCGCTGCGCCGCTTAAACATGGAGTACGTCGATTTGTACCAGATCCACCGCTGGGACAATACCACGCCCATCGAAGAAACGATGGAAGCCCTGCATGACGTGGTGAAGGCGGGCAAGGCGCGTTACATTGGCGCCTCCAGCATGTTTGCCTGGCAGTTTGCCAAAGCGCAGTACACCGCCGCCCTGAACGGCTGGACCCGGTTCGTGTCTATGCAAAATCACTACAATCTTGTTTACCGCGAGGAAGAGCGGGAGATGAACCCGCTTTGCCTGGATCAAGGCGTGGGGTTGATTCCCTGGAGTCCGCTGGCGCGTGGTTTTCTGGCAGGCAATCGCAAAAATGTAGGTGAAGGTCCGACCCTTCGCGCTAAAAGCGATGAATATGCCCACAGCATGTATTACCAGGACGGTGACTTTGACGTGCTGAATCGGGTGACAAAACTGGCGGAAGAGCGCGGCGTAAGGCCGGCGCAGATCGCGTTAGCCTGGCTGCTGCACCAACCAGGGGTAACAGCGCCCATCATTGGGGCCAGCAAGCCGTATCAATTGGAAGAGGCAGTGGCGGCGGTAGAAATTCGTCTATCGGCTGAAGAGATGCTGCTGCTTGAGGAACCGTATCGGCCGCATCCGATATTGGGGCATGGATAGAGATTAAGCGGCATAAAAAAGCCCGGAAGCGCTGCTGCTTCCGGGCTTTTTTTGTTATCGTTATGGCTTATTTGGCAAAACCAACGGCTCGCGTTTCGCGGATCACCGTCACCTGGATTTGGCCGGGATACTGCATACTGTCTTCAATGGTGCGGGCAATATCTTTGGACAATCGAATAGCGCCCAGGTCGTCGATGGCTCCTGGCTTAACCAGAATACGAATTTCACGGCCTGCCTGCAAGGCATAAGCGCTTTCCACACCTTCGTAAGCGGTGGCAATGTCTTCCAGGGTGCGTACTCGTTTGATGTAATTCTCCAGGCTTTCACGGCGCGCGCCGGGGCGAGCACCGGAAATGGCGTCGGCCGTTTCCACAATGATTGCTTCGATGGATTCCTGCTCCACCTCATGGTGGTGCGAAGCAATGGCGTTGACCACAAGCGGCGGTACTTTGAAGCGTTTCACAAATTCCGCGCCTAGCATGGCGTGGGTGCCTTCCTGATCATGATCCATCGCCTTGCCTATATCGTGGAGCAGAGCGCCCATCTTGGCAAATTCCACGTTTGCTCCCAACTCGGAGGCTAAAATAGAGGCGATTTTGGCCGCTTCCACCGAATGATATAACTGGTTCTGCCCGTAGGAAGTGCGATATTTAAGCCGCCCCAACATGCGCAGCACCTGGGGATTCAGGCCGTGGACATTCGCTTCATAAGCCGCCTGTTCGCCCGCTTCTTTGATGACCTGTTCTACTTCTTTGGCGGAATCTTTGAGAAGTTTTTCGATACGCGCCGGATGAATTCGGCCGTCGACGATCAGTTTTTCCATGGCGCGGCGGGCAATTTCCCGGCGCACCGAATCAAAACAAGAAACAGTAACCGCTTCTGGGGTATCGTCTACCACGATATCCACGCCGGCAGCCTGCTCAAAGGCGCGAATATTACGGCCGTTTCGGCCAATGATGCGCCCTTTCATTTCCTCGCTGGGCAGCGGTACCACCGATACCGTTAATTCCGCCACCTGGTCGCTGGCAATGCGTTGAATGGCCATCGCTACCAGATGACGCGCTTTTGTTTCGGCCGTTTCCCGCGCTTCGTCTTCAATTTCGCGCATGAGCCGGGCCATGTCTTGCCGAGATTCCTTTTCTACTTCCGCCAACAGCACCACTTTGGCCTCATCACTAGACATGTTGGCGATCTCTTCCAACTTTTCCCGGTGTTCCTCTTCCAGCTTCGAGAGTTCGTTGAATTGGATGTCCAGACGGCTTTGCCGTTTGTTCAGCTTGGCTTCGCGCTGTTCGATTTTGACAGCCTGCCTGTCTTGAGCGGCGCTGCGGTGATCTACCCGTTCTTCCGCATTGGCCAAGTCTTTGTAACGCTTGTCGATAGCCTTGTCCGCCTCTTGCCGGGCTAATTTTGCTTCTTCACGGGCGGCGTTCAAGATTTGTTCAGATTCTTTTTCGGTGGCGGCGCGAGTCCGTTCCAGTTCATTGTTAAATTGTGTTAAGACTTCTTCAACACGGGGTTTGGTAATGTACCAGGTGGCTATGGCTGCAATAACGCCGCCTAGCACAGCCCCAATGATGATGCCTATCAAAATCTCAGACATGCTAAAATTCTCCTATTTTTATATACAGACAGCTTTCAGGCGCCTGTTTCAATGTCTAAATTTGTCATACTCAGCGAAACGAAGCATTCCGTTGAACCAGAATGATGCGCTTCGATCAACCTGACAAATCGTTCGGCAACTGAATATCCGATTCATCGTTTTCGAGCAGAAGGGCGGATGCTGACTGCCGCCACATCTCTTCGACAATCTCTTTGGTAAGGTCATAGTTGAAGCCGCGTCTTTGTAAAAATTGCCCCAACTTTTTTTTGAAATCTGTTTCAGACAAATGCGATAACTGCCGGGCCTTTTTCTCTGCCGCCATGTGTGCGGCGTTGGATTCATCCGAAACAGTCAAAACCTCGTCGATGAGGTTCCGGCTGATGCCTTTTTGTTGCAGTTCCTGGCGCAGCGCCAAATGGCTGCGCGGCTTAAAGGTATCTCTCTGTTCTACCCAATACTGTGCGAATGCCTTGTCGTTGAGCAGGTCTGACTCACACAGGTCTGTGATAACCTGAGCGATCACTTCGGCGTCGTACCCTTTGCGATTCAGATTTTGTTGAATTTCGGCGCTACTACGCGGGCGCAGGCTGATCAGACGGTAGGCGCTGTCTTTGGCTTTTTCAATAGTGTCCTGGCGCTGTAAGGTATCAATCTCGGGTTGGGAAAGCTCCTGGTTGATACGCAGTTTGGCGGCAGCCGCATAAGCCAGACCAAAGGCAAATTCGCCGTCGATGTAGACGTTTACCCGATCGGGATTGCGTATTTGTGCGGTTAGCGCTGTTATTTTTCCCATTTTTAAGCAAAGTGACGCCAGTTGTCACTAAGTTCCATTTTTATGCGCTTTTTAGTATCTTCTCAATATTCTGGGGTAAACGAGGCCTGAGCTTGTCGAAGGCCGTTGGTTTCGACAAGCTCAACCAACTCTGCCGCGATTTATTGAGAAGATACGCTTTTTAAAATGAAAACGGCCGTCGTTTTTATCACCACGGCCGTTGCTGATACCAAAGTTATGTGATCATACAGGACCACACTTCAATGAACTGTTATCGATCAAACAGAGTATTGGTTTGTTACTCTGGTAATGTTTGCTGCGATCCTGGATCCTGGATACAAACAGATTTGCACTGGTCTGTGTTTAAAACTAAGTCTAACAACCGGACTCAATCCTCTATATTTACTGCTTTTGTAATGCCAGTACCTATCTTATTCAAGACAGTTATCATTTTATCGCGAATAAGTCGCGTGTATGTGTTCAACTGTTTGAAATCCGGCTGCAAAGACCGGATCGCCTTTCCCTTTTATTTGATCTGTTAACAGATATAAAACAATCAGTCAACGCCGAAGGCGTTTTTCATTCAACAAATGATGTCTAAAGATATTTAATTATTCGTAACTATACAGCGCTGTCGAGGGCTGAGCTTGTCGAAGCCCGGTTCCCTTCGACAGGCTCAGGAAACCTACGTGTATAGTTACAATTATTCAATGAATGCCTGGTTGGTGTCAACGGCATCCAAGATGGGCAACCTGGCTGTTTCACGTACCAGGTTTTCCAGTTCAAGTAACATGGCGGGATTTTCTGCCAGATATTCCTTGGCGTTTTCTCGTCCTTGTCCTAAAAGTGTTTCGCCATAACGGAAATAGGCGCCACGTTTGTTAATAATTTCGTTGATCACCGCCAGATCCAAAACATCTCCTGTTCTGGAGATGCCTTCATTATACATGATGTCGAATTCGCACTCTGTGAATGGAGGGGCCACTTTGTTTTTCTTAACTTTGACGCGAGTGCGGTTGCCCACCACATCGTTGCCGGCTTTGATGGCCTGTATGCGGCGAATGTCCAGGCGCACGGAGGCGTAGAACTTGAGGGCGTTGCCGCCGCTGGTCGTTTCGGGGTTGCCGAACATGACGCCGATTTTGGTGCGGAGCTGGTTGGTGAAGATGACGACAGTGTTGGTTTGTTTGATAGCGCCGGACAGCTTGCGCAGCGCCTGGGACATGAGGCGGGCTTGCAGGCCGACGTGGGCGTCGCCCATGTCGCCTTCGATTTCGGCGCGGGGCACCAGGGCGGCGACGGAGTCAACGACGACGATGTCCATGGTGCCGGAGCGAATGAGGGCGTCGGCGATTTCCAGGGCTTGCTCGCCGGTGTCGGGTTGGGAGATGTAGAGGTTGTTGACATCAACGCCGCATTTGGCGGCGTAGCCGGGATCCAGGGCGTGTTCCATGTCGACAAAGGCGCAGATGCCGCCGCGTTTTTGGGCTTCAGCAATGATGTGCTGGCAGAGTGTGGTTTTGCCGGAGGATTCCGGACCATAGATTTCGATGACGCGGCCGCGAGGGACGCCGCCGACGCCGAGAGCGATGTCGAGGGAAAGGGAACCGGTAGGAATGGTTTCGACCTGGAGGTGTTGGGCATCTCCCAGGCGCATGATGGATCCTTCACCAAAGCGTTTGGTCAGGTTGTCCAGTGTTTTTTCGAGGGTAGCCGCGCGGGCATCTCCATTGTTTTTGGCAGCCATTGTTCTTTTCTCCTATTGAGGTTAGGGGTTATTGTCACTGCAAGTTACAGATGAGATGTTAGCACGAATGTTCTGTTCTGTCAATGCGAAATTAGAGTATTGAATGCTCGTTCAGTATTTCTATTTCAATTGGATTGGGTGAGTTTGGCAGCCGTCAAAGAATAAAGCTGCAATTTATCAGAAAGTAGAGATGACCCTACCGAAAAAGCTCATGCAAAGGCGTAAAGACGCAAAGTTACTCGAGGGAAAAATGTGCGCCATCTGCGAAATTTGTGGTTTTTTCAATGCAGCTAGAGATTTGAGGCAGAACAATCGCCAATCTCTAATCTCCAAAAACGCGGAGTTATTGTTTTACAAGTCCTTATTGCGTGTCGGCTTTACCGCGGAAGAGAGCGATGAGGGTGGGAATTTCACGGCCTCCCAGCAGAATTTGCAGAGCGCCGTAGGTGACAATGCCGAGTGAAATGGCGAGCAGCAGGAAGAGCAGGGTGTTGTCTATAAAACGGCCGACCAGCAGAACGATGACGGACATACCCAGGGTGGCAACGGCCGTTCTGCCAAAACTCAGCCCCAACCCTTTCCAGTCCAGCCCGTTGAGTTTGCGGTGATTGAGGTAGAGGAGAACGGCCGTTTGCAGGGTGAAGGCAATCGACGTCGCCAGTGCCAGACCGCCCACCCCCAACGGTCCGACCAGCAGATAGGCCAGCGCCACGTTGAGTACCATCCAACCCAGCGCCACAAACATGGGTGTGCGCGTGTTGTGCTGCGCGAAAAAGAGACGGGCGGCAATTTCCAGCGTGGCTTCACTGACCACCCGCACACTGAAAAAGACCACAATGCCGTAGACCAGATCGGTTGATTCTGACGTAAATTCACCGCGTTCGAGGAGCAGGGAAATTAAAGGCCGTCCTAATAAAACGAGCGCCGCCGCCGAAGGAACCGTGAGCATCCAGATGATGCGCAAGCCGTTACTGGCTACCCGTTTTAGGCCGCCAATGTCGCCGGCATTGAAGCGCTCGGCCATCGTGGGAAACAGCACCACGGCAATGGCCGTACCGAATAACGTTTCCGGAAGCTGTTGCAAATAATAGCCGTAAAAATAGCCGGAGGTTGCGCCGCTGTCTAAACTGGATGTGATGCGGATGATGAATAAATCGGCGGCCTGCACGGTGCCCAGCGTGATGATGCGCGGGATCATGAGCCGCACAATTTCAGCCACGCCGCTCAGACGCAGCACCAGTTCCGGTCGCAAATAGACCCGGTATTTAAGCAGGCCGGGCACTTGGATCAAAACGTGAAAGACGGCGCCAATGACGGTACCCCAGGCCAGACCCAAAATCCCCATGCTGGGCGCCAACAGGAACAGGCCGAGCAAATATCCCACGTCCAAAGTGATGGGCGCCATCGCCGGTAAAACGAAATGCTGGTGGGCATTGAGAATGCTGCTGATGACGCCGCTCAGGCCAAAAATCGTCGTCTGCACCAGGATGATGCGCATGATATCGGCCGTGAGGGCTTGCTGTTCCGGCGGAAATCCGGGCACCAGCAGCACGCGGGTAATCCAGGGCGCAAAAATGGCGCCCACAAACGAGACGCTGCCTAAAACCAGCAGTACCAGGGTGAGAATGGTATTGGCAAGTTGTGCAGTTTCTTTACCCTTACTGCTGGTGAGATAAGCGGAATAAACGGGAATGAGCGCGGCAGCCAGCGCGCCGCCAGAAATGATGGTGACAAATAGTTCGGGCAGTTGGTTGGCAGCGGTGAAGGCGTCATAGGCCGGGCCGGTACCAAACGTGGCGCCCACTAGCTGAGTGCGGACCAGGCCCAAAACCTTGTCGATTGCCAGGAAAAAGATGACGATGATGCTGGATTGCAGCAGATGTCTTGCCCGGTTCATGGGCGGGATTGTACCCGCGAGCGTGTGATTGGCAAGCGGGTTGACGGGATG
>JAWOGU010000744.1:0-9827 GCA_046496595.1 Chloroflexota bacterium | reverse complement strand
CTTCAAAAGCAACTACATCCCGGATGAGCAGGCAGCCAAAACCAGGCAGGTTTTGCAAGCCAACCTGAAGCAGCGCACGGCTCAGGCGCAGGCCGTCCGCCGTTATGTCAACGAAATCCTGGCGGCGAATCCGGCGGCGCTGCTGGCGGTGGTGGGCGACCTCAACACCTCGCGGCGCGGCGGAACTCAGGAAGACCTGATGACGCCCCTCCGCATCCTGGAAGGCGGCCCCTCAGAAACGCGGCTGACCAATCTGCTGCCGCGCAAACAAGATATTCACGAGTATACGTTTATCTGGGAAGGGGAAAATGAAATCCTGGACCACATCCTGGTCAGCCCGGCGCTGCTAGAACGGCTGGCGGGGGTGGATGTGCTGCACTTTAACGCCGCTTACCCGGAGGCGCTGTGGCTGGATGGGGAAACGGCCGTTCGCTGTTCCGACCATGATCCGTTGGAGGCGCGGTTCAACCTGGGGAATGATGCGTGAAGCGTGATGCGTGAAAAAACCTCACGTGTCACGCCTCACGCTACAAATAACGTACAAACTTATTCTCTTTATCCACCAAAATCGCTTTGGGGTCCGGCAGCGGCTTATCAGATAGTTGATACCCCATGATGATGATCTCGTCGCCCTTCTTGATTTTATGCGCCGCCGCCCCATTCATACATATGATGCCGGAATCCCGCTCGCCCACGATGACATACGTTTCCAGCCGCTCCCCATTGGTATTGTCCACCACCTGCACCCGCTCCCCAGGCCAGATGCCTGTTTTGTCCAGCAGCGCTTCATCAATTGTAATGCTGCCCACGTAATCGAGATTAGCTTCCGTGACGGTAGCTTTGTGTATTTTGGCATGCATGACCCAACGCATAAGAATTCGTTTGACTCCTAAAATTAAACGCAGAGGCGCTGAGGCGCAGTGAAAAACATACCTGAACGGCCGTTGCGTGAGATTGATTAAACCAGTTGGATTTTAACAGAAGTTGGCCTGTGTCTGGTAGATGCTCAGGAAAGATTTAGCGGGGAAACGGCCGTTCCCGACCCAAAATCCTATCGTTTCCCCGTTCAGAATCCCGTATAATCGAGATCATAAAAGAGTTTATCGGAAATAACCTCCCGGAGGCTGCCACCAGAAAATTAATCTAGGGCTTAACCTCCGGAAGGATGTCATTCTCACGAGAAGGAGTTTCCCATGTTAGTCAAAAACCGAATGTCTCAACCTGTTATCACCGTGAGTCCAGATGTGCCCATTATGGACGCCCTCAATACGATGAAAACCAACAATATCCGCCGTATGCCTGTCGTGAACGAGAAAGGCAAATTGCTGGGCATCATTTCCGACAAAGACCTGCTTAATGCCGGTCCTTCTGACGCCACCTCTCTCAGCGTATGGGAAATCAACTACCTGGTCGCCAAAATCACTGTGAAAAAAGTGATGTCCACAAAAGTTCTCACTGTCACGGAAAACACCGCCATCGAGGAAGCGGCCCGCATCATGGTAGACAACAAAGTAGGCGGCCTGCCCGTCATGCGCGGCGAGCAAATTATCGGCGTTATCACCGAATCAGACCTGTTTAAGATTTTGCTGGAGCTGATGGGTGCACGCGAAAGCGGCATACGCATCACCGCTCTGGTGCCGGACGTGATGGGCGAACTGGACAAGGTGACTCATGCCATCGCGGAAGCCGGCGGCAGTTTCATCTCGTTCGGCCAGTTTAACGGCGACGACGACAACCACCGGATCGTCACGTTCAAAGTATCTGGGATGGATCAAGAAAAGGTGGTAACGGCCGTTACCCCCGTTGTAGACCAAATCGTAGACGTGCGCGAAGCGTAGAAAGCAGCAGAGCGGCAAAGTGGCAGGGCGGCAAGGTGGCACAGTCACCCCATCCCCTGCTCACCTCCACATCTTCAAGGCAGCCAGACCGGCTGAAGCCCCGGTGCTGTCAGTTTCTCCAACTCCCCACTCTCCACATCCACCAGCCACACCACTGGCGACGCCTCCGGCTCCGCCAGAGCATAACCCTGCACCGCAAGCTGCGCGCCATCCGGCGACCAGGTCGGATTGTTGTAATGTATGTCTGCGTTTTCGGTGATGGCCCTGCTGTCACTGCCATCAGGCCGCATCAGCCAGAGCTGCTTGCCCATCGGCGCGCGCGGTTTCTTGCGGCCAAAAGCCAGCCACTCCCCATCCGGCGAGAAAACCGGCAAGCCGTCATTTGTTTCCATTTCCTCACCGCTGAGATTGGTCAGCGCCGCACTTTTCAGGTCCGTGCTGAACAAATGGATGGAGAACTGCTCTCCCTGAAACTGGATTTCACTGACCAGCAGCGTCTCACTGTCCGGACTCCAGATACCCGGTTCACCTGTTTTACTGGGAATGACAAGGCTGTCTCCGCTTTCCAAGTCGTAAACCTGAATTTCCTGGTTGATGGGCGAGATATAACTGAGGAAACGGCCGTTTGGCGAAATCTTTGCGCCCAAACCCAACCATTGATTATCCTGAAACACCGAAATCGTCTCACTCGTCTGCGTATCCAGCCACCACAGCCGGGGCGTTCCGGGCGGCGCCCCCGGAACCGGGATACTGCGCCGCTCATAAACAAGCCGCCGGGCGTCCGGCGCCCATACCGGCTTGGAGCAGGTCGCTTCCGGGCAAGCCAACAGCCGCTTGCGCCTCTTTCCTGCCGCATCCATTTGCCATAAATCCACGCTGCCGTCTTCATTCATGGCGCTGTAGGCAATCACCGTGCCATCCGGCGAAACCGCAAAATCAGACACCCCCAGCGGCTCGTCAGTTAGCCGCTTTTGCCCGCTGCCATCCGGGTTGATCACGTACAGTTGATTGACATCTTCGCCCTCTTCCCAACCCAAATAAAGAATGCGCGGATTCTCAGACTCGGCAAAAGTCGGCAGCCCCGCGCCGCGCTGCCACAGGGTAAGCAGCAACGTCAACAGCAGTGCGCCGCCAACAACAGCCCACACCACCCCATCAAAACGGGTGAAGCGTGGTGAAGAAACGGGTGAAGGTTGTAAGTCAGTCGTCATCAAAGTTGAAAAACGAAGGGGTAAAGATTGAAGATGAATGATTGGGAATGCCGACCTTTAATCTTTAATCTTTAGTTTTTAGATATAAAGATAAGGCTGCGCCGGCGGATCAATTAACACAATTTCATCCGCCACCAAAACAGGCAGCATCACGCCATCAAACTCCCTGGCCTCAAAATGGCCGCGCACTTCCACCCATTGGTCGCTGGGCAAACCAGGCGCATCGGTCCAATCCACCACCAGACCAATCGGCGCTGCGTCAGCCACGCAGCAGCTTACCGTGAACCGGGCAACCATGAACTGTTCGTCCGTAAAACGATTATCCCGATATACGAAACCAATGATAGTGGCTTCTTCACCGTCGAAGGCTTTTGGATCACCTGCTTGCTGAAAATCGCCCAGCCAGTCGAGAATATTCTTGTCGCCAGCCAGTATTTCTTTCGCTTCGCCCAGTTTGGGCGGCGCCACAGACGAAAGCGAACCGATGCTGATCTCGCGGTTGCTCATGGCAGCCGCCCCTAAGGGCTGAGGCGGCACCAGCCAGCCCAGTAAAATCGGCAGGGAAATAATGAGCAGCCCTGTCCAGGTAAGATGTCCATGATCGTGGTCATGGTCATGGTTGTGACGACCGGAAACCAGATAATAACTGGCGCCCACCAGGAAAAAACCGCCAGCCGCCAGCCAGGTGAGCATCACAAAGCGCTCGCTGATGTAATAGAGCACGGTGCCATTTATCACCCGCATAAATAACAAAGCGCCCAATAGAATCAAGATGATGGTTTTTAGTAATCGTTCCATAAGACAAGTCTCTTTTAGTCTCGTAATTGGCGGCTCGACTAACTGACTACTCGACTAACCGATGAAGTAATTGATGGCGACGCCTGCCAGCAGGCTGAGGGACATGGGCAGCAAGATCAGGTAAAGCACCACCCGTTTGCGGTAAACGCCAAAGAACATGAGCGAGCTTTTAATGTCTACCATCGGGCCAAAGACGAGAAACGCCAGAATGGAGCCGGTGGTAAAACTATTGACAAAGGATAAGGCGATAAAGGCATCGACAGTGGAACAGACAGATAAAATAAACGCCAGCGCCATCATGATAATGACGGACAGCAGCGGACCGCTGCCCAACGCCAACAAGGTGGACTGAGGAATAAACGTCTGCATCGCCGCCGCCAGCAGAGAACCCATGATGAGGTAACGCGCCATATCCATGAAATCGTCGCCGCCTACGGTAAGCGCCTGCCAGAAACGGCCGTTTCTCTTCCCCTCCTTCCCGTCCACCGCACACACGCCAGCTGTGTGATCATGCGCATCATCCATAATCGACTGCGGCAGCAGCACCGCTTCCGGCTCTGCCAGATTAAAAATGAGACCCACGATAAAGGCAATTAGCACGCTCAACAACACGCGGCTTACCAAAACCGATCCCCAGCCAAAAGCCGCATACGTGCTGAGAATAACAATGGGGTTCACCACCGGCGCCGCCAGCAAAAAGGCCACGCCCACAGAAACAGGCAGCCCCTTGGTATACAAGCGCCGCGTCACCGGCACCACCCCGCACTCGCACACCGGGAAAGCAAAACCCAGCAGCGCCCCCGTCAGCGCCGCCCCGCTTTTGCTGCGCGGTACTATACGGGCAATGGTGTCCCGGCTGACAAACACCTCAATCAAGCCGGAAACTACTGACCCCGCCAGCAGAAACGGCACGGCTTCGATGAAAATGCCCATGAAAATGGTAGTCAAAGTCTGGAAACGCTCTGCCGCCGGTCCCGCAGCAAAACGTGACAGGCCAATGATGATGGCAATCAGGATCAGCAAACCAACCAGGAATCGGGTCTGATTACGCCGTTGTGCCTGCAAAACGGCCGTTGCGCTTTGTGCCTTTTGCGTTTCTATGGTTTCCATCAATCAGTCTGCCGGGAACGGCCGTTTGACCATCCCCAGCAGGCAGTTTAGTGAGTAGCCGCGCTCCCGTCAAGACAAATAAAAGGAGCTTTCATACCCCACTCACCCAGAGGGAAATTCAGCATTTATTGCTGTCCCGCCACAATGGCGTCTACGTTCGTGCGGAACATGCCGATATAACTGTCGGCGCCGCTGCCAGCCGGGCCAACAGCGCCCGTGTACAGCTTCACCACCCGCACCTCGTCACAATGACTTAATTCACCCACCACCGTTTGCGCCAGGGCGTCGCTCACCGTCGTTTCGGTAAAAATCGAACAGACACCATGTTCTTGCATGACCTCAATCAAGCCTGCCAGGTCTCTGGCGGACGGTTCGGCTAACGTACTCATGCCCGGGATAACTGTACCCAATACCGTAAAGCCATAGTCGCGGGCCAGGTAGCCAAACGCATCATGATTCGTCACCAGGAAACGCCTTTCCTCTGGAATTTGGCTCAACTGCGCTTCCGCGTAGGCTGCCAATTCCGCCAATTCTGCCTGGTAGGCGGCGGCGTTGCTGGCATAGGTTTCAGCGTTTGCCGGGTCCAGATCACTGAGAATCTGCGCTACATTTCTCGTCCACTGCACCACGTTCTCAATACTGAACCACACATGGGGATCCGCGCCGCTGTGTCCATGATCATCACCCTCTTCTTCGTGCGCTTCGTCCTCTTCATCATGCTCGTCCGCGCCCAATGTCAGTGGCGCAATATTGGCAGACAATGCGATTAAGGGTGTGTTTCCGCCAATTTGCTCCAGGTCATGGACCAGCGCTTCTTCCAAATCCCACCCGTTCACCAGGATGACATCGGCGTTGGCAACGGCCGTTAACTCCCGCGCGCCTGGTTGATAGCTGTGTGGATCCTGTCCGGCGCTCATCAAGGTTGTCAGGTCAATGGCTTCGCCGCCCACCTGCGCTGCCACATCCCCGATCATGCTGGTTGTGGCAATCACTTTCAACGGCGCGCCCGCTAATTCAACAGCTTCCAGGGCCGGCAGCAGGAGCATATCAGCTTCCGCATCATAATCATGGTCGTCTGCGTGGTCATCTGCTTGAATTTGCGTAACGGCCGTTTCCTCCGGCGCTGTCGTTTGCCCACATCCTGCCAGCAGCAAGCTCCCCATCAGGCTCAACACAACGAGCAGCCACCAACCATATTTTTGATTGATATTCATTTTTATTTTCTCCTAATTGATATTTTGTACCAATTGTAGCGTTTATAGTTGACACGTCAAGGGATTGAATACGATTAATTCCACTTCCCCATCACCACTAAAATCGTTTATGATGGGGTCATCGGCGGACAGCCTTTAAAACAGCAAAACCCCCTTTCGGGGGGTCTTGCCAGGGAAGAGGAGAAGAGGAGAAGAAGAGGGGAATTTGGAGGAGAAAATTTGTTGTGTGTTGTTGATAGAATCATACCCAGATTTCTCCGGAGGCGGTGTAAGCCGCTTAACAACGGGCATGTACACCCCCATACCCGCGCCGCCGGTCTTATTGTCGCCTCATGTTTATCTAACCTGGTTCATAGACAATGGGGTTAAGATGTCAGTCTTAATACCGGATTATTTTACCGCGTGTTGCATGAGTGCGAATAACTTATCGTAAGTTACTGACGAGAAATTGATTTTAAAATCCAGCTTCCGAGAAGGTAAAGAGACTAACTTATGCCATACGCCATACGAGGAAAAACATGGGTCAATCACTTAAACTATTTTCCCTTCGCGGCATTGACGTACGGCTGCACATCACATTTCCGTTGATTTTAGTGTGGGCGGCGGTGCAATTTGGCGCAGTGGGCGGCAGCATGAGCAGCGCCTTGTTTGGCGTCATCGTCATTTCTCTGCTGTTTGTGCTGGTGACGCTGCATGAGTTTGGCCATAGCTTTGCGGCGCTGTATTATGGCATACCGGTGAAGCAAATTGTGCTGTCACCGATTGGCGGGGTGGCTCAACTGCAAAGCATGCCCGATAAGCCGGTGCAGGAGTTTGTCATTGCCATTGCCGGACCGGCCGTGAATTTTGCCATGGCGCTGTTGATGGCGCCGTTTATCGTGGCGTTTAACTTAAACGTCGAAACCTTTTTGACGGCGTTAACCGGCACGGCGGGTCTAACGATAACGGCCGTTTTCGCCTACATCTTCTTCTACAACATTTTTCTGGCGCTGTTCAACTTGATTCCCGCTTTCCCGCTCGACGGCGGGCGCGTCTTTCGGGCGCTGCTGGCGATGAAACTGGAATATGGCCGCGCCACCCAAATTGCCGCCGCGGTGGGTAAAGGCATTGCGGTGTTGATGGGGCTGTATGGCCTGTTCAACGGCGGCATCTTCATGATCTTCATCGCCCTGTTCATCTTCACTGCCGCCGGACAGGAAGCCAGGATGGTGCAGCAGCGCGTTTCTCTACGCGGCTTCACCGTCCACGACGCCTATTCCCCGGTCGCTTATACGCTGACAGCCTATCACCGCCTGGAACAGGCGGTGCAGCTCATGATGATGAGCGGTCAGAGCAGTTTCGCGGTGGTCAATAACGACCTGCTCGAAGGCTTTATCACCCGCAGCGATTTATCGGCTGCCATGAAAACACGCGGTGGGCATACCTGGGTCAACATGATTATGCGTCAGGATGTTGTTCCGGTGTCGCCTGCTACGCCGTTGACGGAAGCTCAAAAACGGTTGGATATTGAAGGTTTAGACTCACTGCCGGTAGTGGAAAACGGCCGTTACCTGGGTCTGCTTAGTCGTCGGCACATTTACCAGATTGCTCAGTGGCGCTTAGGAAACAAACAGGCCGGAAACAGTCCGTTTGACGGCTTGATTCAGGATTCGTGACCCTCTCCCCTTCCCTCTCCCTTGGTGGGAGAGGGGGTAGTTCCCTCCCCTTTTGGGGGAGGGCAAGGGAGGGGGTTACTCATGCCGCAGCGCCTGCACCGGGTCCAGCCGGGCGGCGCGGGCGGCGGGATACAAACCAGCCAGCAAGCCAATCAACGCCGCAAACGCCAGCGCTCCCAGCGCCAACCAGGGCGGCACCACCGAAAGCTGCCCCACCCCGGTGACCCCTTCGTTGATCAGGTAGCGGTGGGCAATCCAGTCCACCAATCGCCCCAACAGCGTGCCGAAAATCAGCCCAAATACACCGCCGATAAGACCGATCATCGCTGCTTCGGTGGTGAAGAGCGCCCGGATTTCGCCGGGAGACGCTCCCAGAGCTTTGAGCACGCCAATCTCACGGGTGCGCTCGTAAATGGCCATCATCATGGTGTTGGCGACGCCCAGCGCCGCCACCAGCAGCGCCAATGCGCCCACCGAACCGAGCAGGGCTTGCAACAGGGCCAGCACCTGATTGGCAGTGTCCAAAATAGCTTCCAGCGATTGGGCTTCCAGGTTAAATTCCTGAATGGCTTCAGAAACGGCCGTTACCGCCCCCAAATTCTCCGCGCGCACCACGACCATGTCATAACCTTCTTGCGCCACAATGTCCGGCTGGCCGAACCACCACGCTTTAATCGCCGCAGTTTCAGCCAGTCCCAGGTCAAGGGTGCGGCTGCCAATGCTGTCACGCACGCCCACGATGGTGGTGGGGAAGGTTTGCGTCTCGCCGCGCGGCAGGGTAATGACCAGGTTCACCACTTTCCCCACCAGATCGTCATAATTTTGCCCCTCATTCAGCAGGCGATCCGCCAGTCCGGCTACCAGAACGACGCCTTCGCTTTCGCCTTCAGTGAAGATTTGACCGGCGACGGCTTGGTTATCGCCGCCAAATCCAAAGCGGCGGTCGCCCATGTTGGCAGAGGAAAAAACGGGAAATTCTTGATCGCCATATTCCAGTATGATTTCAATGCCTCGGGGCAGACTTAATTCAGGCGTAACGGCCGTTACCTGCGGCAGTTGTTTGAGCTGGGCCACAATTTCCGGGGTAAGCGCCTGTTTGGGTTTCGGTTGAGCAAAAGGATCGAAACTTTCTTCTTCCTGACCTTCAAACGTGGGACTGACAAAAATGTTTTCCAGGCCGATGGTTTCAAAATTGCGCTGCACTTCTTTCTGCACGCCCACGCCAAACGACACCATCGCCACCAGCGTAATGATGCCAATGAGCACTCCACCCGCCGTCAGGATATTACGCACCGGCCGACGCCCCAAATTACGCAGCGCCGAACGCACAATGTCGGAAAAAGGCAGGCGGGAGACCGGAATTGTCGATTGATGATTAACGATTGACGATTGCCCGCCCAAAGCCTGTGTACTGTTCACTGTCAACTGTCCACTGTTGACTGTGATGTCCACCACTTTGCCGTCGCGCAAATGGACCACGCGGTCGGCGTAGGCGGCTACGTCGGCGTCGTGAGTGACGACGATGAGGGTGATGCCCTGCTCTTTGTTCAGCCGCTGCAAAAGAGCCATCACTTCTTCGCCGGTCTTGGAATCCAGGTTGCCGGTCGGTTCGTCGGCGAGGATGAGGGCGGGGTTGTGGATGAGGGCGCGGGCAACGGCCGTTCTCTGCTGCTCGCCGCCGGAAAGTTCGGTTGGGTAATGGTCGATCCGGTGCCCCAGGCCCACTTTTATCAACATTTCTTGGGCGCGGGCGTGGCGTTCGGCCTGCGGCACGCCGGCTAAGGTCAGCGGGATAGATACGTTTTCAACGGCCGTTAACCGGGGCAGCAAGTTGAAACTCTGAAAAATAAACCCGACGCGGTGGCGGCGGTGGGCGGTGCGCGCTTTGCCATCGGCGCTGTGCAGCGGCAGGTCGTCCAGCCACAACTCGCCGCTGCTGGGATGATCCAGGCCGCCAAGTAAATTCAGCAGCGTCGATTTACCGGAGCCGGACGGGCCAAC
>JAWOGU010000721.1:0-15119 GCA_046496595.1 Chloroflexota bacterium | reverse complement strand
AGAATTGTCCACATCAATTGTAAAAGAGCCAGATTTGTGCCCAGGGGCACGGTCTGTACGATTATTTGTAAAACATGTATAGTCTGGGTGATGGCGATTGACATTTGAACCTCTTTGTAAGATTTTGAGCTTTCCTACAATTATGGTTCATATCATCGCCATCGCCACCTCTCATTTAGCCGAAACTAGAGATTTTGTAACTACGGTCATTTGGCAGAAAGTTTACTCACCGAAAAACACGGCTGATTATCTTTCGGAAGATCACGATTACATTTTGGTTTATACAAAGAGCAAGAATAATTGGAATCGTAATTTATTACCCAGAACTGATACGCAAAATAAAAGGTATATCAATCCAGACAACGATCCTAGGGGAGCTTGGAAACCAGGCGGCCTAGATGCACGAAATTATTATAGTAAAGGTGTTTATCCAATTACTTGTCCATCGGGAAGAATAATTGCGGGACCGCCAGGTGGATCATACTGGAGAGTATCACTAGAGAAACTACAGGAATTAGATTTAGATAATCGAATTTGGTGGGGAGAAAATGGTGACAATGTTCCATCTATTAAACGGTTTATTTCAGAAGTAAGAGATGGCATTGTTCCTCAAACACTATGGACATATCAAGAGGTAGGCCATTCACAAGAAGCTAAAAAAGAATTGTTGCAAATTTGTGATTTTGCTAGCTCCGATGATGTTTTTATAACGCCCAAACCGACCCGTTTAATCCAACGGATCTTGCAAATCGCTACAGACACAGACGATCTGATACTCGATTCCTTTGCTGGCACAGGCACAACAGCGCAAGCCGTTTTGCAACAAAATGCCGTAGATGGGGGAAAGCGCCGTTTCATTTTGACAGAGATGGAGCCAACCATTTCCCAAGCAATCACTCACCAAAGAGTCCAGCGCGTTATTGACGGTTATGCCTATAAAGGAACGGAGCGCACCGAACTGCTGCACGAAAAGTTGACGGTTACCTCCTTCAAGAACAGCGCCAAAATCGTAGCTCAAATGGATGTGCTCAAAAAGGAACACGAAGAAGATTTTGACGGTTTCGAGACCAAAATTGCGAATGACCACATCACTTTCACTGGCAAGCGCAAAATCGACGGTTTCAAAGAAGGATTGGGCGGTGGCTTCCGCTACTGTCGGCTGGGAGAAACGCTGTTCGACGCTGAAGGCAATATCCGCGATACAGTATCGTTTACAGAACTGGCACGGCATGTCTTCTTTAGCGAAACAGGTTCACCGCTTTCTGAAACAGTAAACAGTCCGCTCATCGGCACCCTCAAAGGCACAGCCATCTACCTGCTTTACAACGGCATTCTGCACGACATACAGCCTGACGGTGGCAACATCTTAACCCGCGCTCTGCTGGCAACATTGCCCGCCCATGATGGCCCCAAAGTGATTTATGCCAACGGCAGCTTACTGGCTCCCGCCTATTTGCAACAGCACCAGATCACCTTTCGCCAAACTCCCTATCAAATCGAGGTACGCTAAATGTTGGCTCTCAAAGAATATCAACAACAAGCACTCACCGCCCTGCAAAGCTACTGCCAACTCGCTGCACAGTTTAACGATGTCGATACCGCCTATTATCAACTAACGCGGCAGACCTTCGGGCGCGGCATTCCCTACAACCCGATCACCGAACTGCCCGGTATGCCCTACGTTTGCATCCGCATTCCCACGGGTGGTGGCAAAACATTGGTTGCCGCCCACGCCATCCCTATTCTCAAACAGGAGTTGCTACAAGGGGATCATCCGTTGGTACTTTGGCTGGTGCCATCCAACGCCATTTTAGATCAGACCATCGCCGCTCTCAATGACCGAAAGCACCCCTATCGGCGCACGTTGGAAACACAACTAGGCGCTGTGCAAATTTTGAACGTGCGCGATGCGCTCTACGTACAGCGTCCCTCGCTTGACAGCCACACCACGATTCTCGTTTCCACCATTCAAGCCTTCCGCGTAGAAGACACCGAAGGCCGTAAAGTGTATGAAACAAACGGCAACTTGATGGGTCACTTTGACGGCTATCCTGATGAAGCGCTGGATCAGTTAGAAAAGTGGGAAGATGGAAAGGTCAAATATTCGCTGGCAAACGTCATCAAGCTAAGACGACCGCTCGTCATCGTCGATGAAGCCCACAACGCACGCACGTCGCTTTCCTTCACCACACTGGCCCGCTTCGCTCCGTCCGCTATTTTAGAACTGACAGCCACTCCTGACACCGAAGAGAATCCCAGCAACGTTATCTACAGCGCCTCAGCCGCCCAACTCCACGCCGAAGACATGATCAAAATGCCGATTATGCTGGAGACATTACCCGATTGGAAAGGTTTATTGAGCAACGCCATTGCCCAACGTGATCAGTTGGAGCAGATTGCCAAGACAGCAGCGGAAGAATACATTCGTCCCATCATGCTCCTACAAGCAGAAGCTAATCGAGGCGCTACCCCGATCACCGTCGAGGTATTAGAACAGACCTTGCTGGAAGATTTCAAAATCCCTGCTAACCAAATTGCACGAGCAACGGGGACAGAGCGAGGCTTGGATGGGGTAGATATCGCCGCCAAAGATTGTCCTATTCGCTACGTCATTACCGTCCAGGCATTACGGGAAGGCTGGGATTGCCCGTTTGCCTACGTTCTCTGTTCTGTCGCTGAGATGCACTCATCAACGGCGGTGGAACAAATGTTGGGGCGCATCATGCGCTTGCCCTATGCTTGCCGTCAACAAGATGAAGCCCTCAACCAAGCCTATGCCTTTTCTGCCTCTGCCAACTTCATGGCCACAGCCGATGCGCTGGCAGATGGACTGGTACAAAATGGTTTTGAGCGGCTGGATGCAGAGAAGTTGATCATTGGCCGACAAGCACATCCAGAGCAAACCGCTTTAGGACCACTGCTTGAAGCGGCAGCATTAGCCAAAGAAGTTGTCTCATTAGGCAGCACCGACCTGTACAATACAGAGAAACTGCCCATTAACATTCGTGAAAAAGTAACCGTCAACTATGAGGTGGGAACCGTCACCTTTCAGGGCCGCATGAGTGAAGCAGAGCGCGACGCCCTCATCGAACACATTCCCCAGGCCAAAGCGCAAATAACCACCGCCTATCAACAATCTCAAAAATATGATCGTCGTACCCCCTCCCAAAAAAGGATTCTGTTTAGCCTGCCCCGACTCGCATACAAACAAGGCAATTTGCTTGAAGAGCTAGATAAAACCCATTACCTCGAACATAGATGGCAGCTTTCGCAAAAAGCGGCAACGCTTGACGAAACAGAGTTCCCTTCGCAACAACAGCGCGGCCAGCAAGCCCATATCACGATTTCGCAAGCGGAAAGAGTCGAGGTCAAGTTCTTACAAAATTTACACCAACAAATGAGCTTCCTCGCTCGTGACAAGGGCTGGACTCACGCCGACTTGGTCTACTGGCTGGATCGCGCTGTTCCGCATCCCGACATTGTACCCAGCGAATCGGGCGCGTTTCTCAATAAATTGGTGCAAAACCTGATCGACCAACGCGGTTTTTCTCTTGATCAACTCGTGCACGATAAATACCGTCTCGCTGCTGTCACGCGCAAAAAAATTGACGAGTATCGTCAACATGCCCTTAATCAAGCGTTCCAACAGTTTTTGATTCCAAATTCCCCTATCGTTGTCACGCCTGATTTGCTCTTCACCTTTGACACACACCGTTACCCTTACAACACACCCTATCGCGGCACATACACATTCCAAAAACATTACTATCCCGATATTGGCGCCATGAACGGAGAAGAAGCAGACTGTGCACGCTATATTGACACGCTGGAAGAAGTGGAAATGTGGGTACGCAATCCCGAACGCAGCAGTAAGGCATTCTCTCTGCAAACGTCATCCGATAAATTTTATCCTGATTTTGTCTGCAAATTGAAGAAAGACCGTTATTTGATTATTGAGTACAAGGGAGAAGATCGGAAAACAAACGAGGATTCCAGGGAGAAGGAAAGTTTGGGGCAATTGTACGAGAAACGCAGTAACGGGAAATGCCTGTTTATCATGATAACAAACAAAAACTATGCAGCCATTTCCGCCAAAATCAACACTAAATTGCAAGTTGATTCCACAGAATGATGTAAACGGCCGCTCTCGCCGCGTTTAGATTGGACCAATCTCAGAAGATTGGTCCAATCTTTGCAGGCAAAATATGTGGCAAAACGGCCGTTCTCCCGCTAAAATCCGCCCATTATCATCCAGAAATAGTTAGGAACCATCGGGGAACAGTTAGGAACTATTCAGGAACAGTTAGGAACCATCGGGGAACACTTAGGAACCATCGGGGAACGGTTAGGAACCGTCCAGGAACACTTAGGAACCATCGGGGAACAGTTAGGAACCGTCCAGGAACACTTAGGAACCATCCAGGAACGGTTAGGAGCCATCCAGGAACAGTTAGGAACCATCCAGGCGCGTTTTTCACCCGATTTCACGCGAAATCGGTCAATCTTTAGCCCAAACTGACTGTTTGGTTTGGGCATTAGCAACCTATTGGGAGGTATCAACAATCATGGCAAAACCAACAAGAAGTATCGCACAACGACTGCTGGACGCGGAGCTGGCAATCAACAACAGCCTGGCAAATCCAGACATCCTGACAGCCGTCACTGCCTTCGGTTATACCCAGGCCAACCTGGAAGCCGCTCGCAGCCTGTACCAGGAAACGCGGGAACTGGTAGAGATACAAAGAAAGGAATACGGTGAACAGTTCGAAGCGACGCAGACCGTGCAAAAAGCATGGGATGCCGCCGCCCTGGCCTATAGCGCCGCTCTCAAAATCGCTCGTATCGTTTTCCGCGATAACCTGACAGCGCAAAACTCCCTCGGTCTGAATGGTAAGCGCAAGAAAAGCCTCAGTGGTTGGCTGGATCAGGCACGCAGCTTCTATAACAATATGCTGCGCAGCCCGGAATTCATCGCCGCCATGCTGCCCTACAGCTATACCCAGGCCAAGCTGGAAGCGGAAGCGGCGCTGGTGCAGGCTGTGGCCACCGCCAGCGAGCTGCAAGACAATGAACGCGGCGAAGCGCAGGAAGCCACCCAATTGCGCGACGCCAAACTGGATGAACTGGATCAATGGCTGGCCGACTACAAAAAGATCGCCGAAATCGCCCTGAGCGATTCGCCGCAGAAGATGGAGCAGTTGGGCTGGGTGGTGCCCTCCTGACCTGATGGTGAGAGATTGGTCCAATCTCTAAAGATTGGACCAATCTTGAAAAGGAGAACATCTTCATGAAAACACCTCTTTCCAACGAGTAACTTCCAGAGCACACACTGTTCCACAGCCCCAAAATGCACAACCCTCACATGAAACAAGACAATTTGTGACCCAAAACCTACGTAAAGAAAACGCCAAAATCCCATACGATTATTGCGAATGCGACATAATCCTATATAATCCAGGCTTCAATCATCACCTTTTGCGATGGTTGTCAAAAAGCTCGTATTGGGAGGTGATGTCATTTTTTTACCCTCATTAACTCAAAAGCAGGACACCTTAACAAAGATCATATGGAAACAAAAGTGATCCCCCGTTTTTAGGAACGGAAAATAATTTTCAAGGAGAAGAAAATGAAAAAATCAGTAACACTCTTCACAATGTTGTTCATTATTCTGGCTATGATGTTGGCCGCCTGTGGTGGAACTGAAACAGCCACAGAAAGTGATGAGGTTGATTGCGCCGCAGCAGATGTGCTTTGTGTCGGCTTAGTCACAGATGTGGGTGAAGTAGACGACAAATCCTTCAACCAATCCGCCTGGGAAGGCGTCAAACTGGCAGGCTCAGAGTTGGGCGCAAAAACCGATTACATCGAAACCGGTGACGCCAAAGACTACGGCGCCAACATCGACCTCTTTGCCAGCAACAACTACGATGTCATCGTGACAGTCGGGTTTGCCTTAGGTGAAGCCACTGGTGAGGCCGCCGCCAAATACCCCAATATCAAGTTCATCGGCGTCGATCAATTCCAGGGTGAAGCGGTAGCCAACTACGCTGGCCTCATCTTCCCGGAAGACAAAGCCGGTTTCCAGGCTGGCGCTTTGGCCGCTATGCTGACCAAAAGCAATACCATTGCGGCTGTTTTGGGCACAGACCTGGTTCCGCCAGTCGTCGCCTTCAAGGTCGGTTATGAGAATGGCGCCTTATACATTAACCCGGGCATCAGCAATATCTCCACTTTCCACCCAGGCGGCATGGATGTAGCTTTCACAGACCCGGAATGGGGCGCCAGCACTGCCAAGCAGGCTGTTGACCAGGGCGCGGACGTGGTTTTTGGGGCTGGTGGTAAAACTGGTAACGGCGCTTTGATTGAGGTTGCCGGTGTGCCTGGCGCTTACTGCATCGGCGTTGACAGTGATCAATGGGAAACTGTTCCTGAAGCACACGCTTGCCTGGTTTCCAGCGCCATGAAACTGATCACCCCCGGCGTTTTTGACCTGATTAAGTTAGAGACCGAAGGCAGTTTCCCCGGCGGCAATTACGTTGGTCAGACTGGTTTGGCCCCGTTCCACGATTTTGAGGACCAGATCCCGCAAGAAGTTAAGGATAAATTGGCCGAGATTGAAGCTGGTTTGGAAGATGGCTCCATCTCAACTGGTTACAATCCCGGTGGTTAATGCTTAATCGTCATTGATGAGTTATGTGCGACGCACCTGAGGTGCGTCGCACATTTTGTTTTTGAGGGGAAAAGCTTGTTGGGAAAGATTCAGGCGCATTCTCGATGAGGAAATAACATTATGGCGACAGAAGAGAACCAAGAAGCCTCAAAGGATTCAGCGATCGGGCGCCTCTGGGAGCGTTCATGGAAAGCGTTAAGTGTCCCACTTCTTTCAATTGTATTGGCGCTGTTGATTGGCGGGGTGATTATCTGGATTTCAGGGTCTAATCCTATCACCGCTTATGTGGCGCTGCTTGAAGGGGCTTTGGGCAGCCCTATGGCCGTACAACGAACGCTGGAAAAAGCAACCCCCCTGGTATTTGCCGGGTTGGCGGTTGCTTTTGCGTTTAAGGCGGGGTTGTTCAATATTGGCGGCAATGGGCAGCTGCTGCTAGGCGCAATTGTGGCTGGGTATTTGGGTTTTGCACTACAAGGGCTGCCGTTTATTATCCATATGCCTCTGGCGCTGCTGGGCGGCAGTCTGGCGGGCGCGTTGTGGGCAGCCATTGCCGGTATCTTGAAGACTTATACAGGCGCTCATGAGGTGATTACGACGATCATGCTCAATTACATTGCCCTGAATCTCACGGATTATCTGGCAAACGGTCCCTGGAAGGATGAGGGGATTGTGGCCCGGACGCCGCGGGTTTTGGAAACGGCCGTTATTCCCACATGGGGTTTCCTCCCGGCAGGTTTCATCCTGGCTTGTTTGATGGCGGTTATTACCTATTTCATTTTATACAAAACCACGTATGGTTATGCCATTCGCACTACCGGCCTGAATCCCAATGCGGCCCTGTATGCCGGCATTAAAGTGGGCGCCGTTATCATCATGACCATGTTATTCAGTGGTTTTCTAGCCGGTATGGGCGGCGCTGTGGAAACGTTGGGCATTGTGGGACGCTACCAGCCGGGCTTTAATGCCGGCCTGGGTTTTGACGGCATTACCATTGCCCTGCTGGCTAAAACCCATCCCCTGGGCGTTATTCCTGCGGCCATTTTGTTGGGGGCCATGGATGCCGGCAGCAGCCGGATGCAGTTTGACGCCGGCGTCCCTTCGCAAATCATTGGCGTCATTCAGGCATTGATTTTGTTCTTTGTATCCGCCGATATGATCGTGCGCAAGATTTTGGGTTCGCGTGTGGTTGATGAAGATAAAGTAACCTTGAGTACAGGTTGGGGCGGCTAAGGAGGATGGATTTATGACAGCAGCAGTTTCTACTACTACCAAGGGCAGTTCTGCCATTCGTTCCCACCTGCCACTCATCATATCCATTGGGGTGATAACCATTGTGGCTGTAGGTTATTATGTTTTGCACCCACAGCAGGCAACGGCCGTTTACGCCTCCACTTTGCGCCAATCCACCCCCCTGGTATTAGGCGCCATGTGCGGTCTGGTGGGCGAACGATCCGGCATCATCAACATCGGCATCGAAGGCCAGATGCTTATGTCAGCCTTCATCGCATTTCTAGTCAACGTTTATGTCGGTAATCTGTTTATAGCCATTGGCGCCGGCATCGGCGCCGGCGCCTTGCTTGGTCTTTTCCTGGCCTGGATGTCCATTACCCTCAAGATGGACCAGATCATCGGCGGCACCGTCATTAATATTTTGGCATTAGGCTTAACCAGTTTTTTCTACGTAGCCGGGCTGACCACCAAAGGGAAATTACAACCCATCCCCCTAGGCCCGCTGGCAGACATTCCACTGCTTGGTCCCGTACTGTTCAATAACCCTCCCCTCACCTATCTCACCATCATACTCGTCTTCTTTTTGCAATTTGCCCTGTTCAGAACGGTGTGGGGACTGCGCACACGAGCTGTTGGCGAACATCCCAGCGCCGCCGACACGGTGGGGATTCGCGTCAACGTCACCCGGTACATTAACACGACGCTGGCCGGTTCTCTGGCAGGTTTAGCCGGCGCCTACCTGACCCTGGAAGCAGTTGGCTCTTTTGAACGCGGCATGACAAACGGCCGTGGTTTCATTGCCCTGGCTGTGATGATTTTCGGCAAATGGACACCCTTAGGTTCCTGGGGCGCCGCCCTGCTGTTTGGACTGGCCTCAGCCATGCAAACCCAGTTCCAATTTTTGGGATTGGATTACATTCCGCACCAGTTTGTCGGCATGTTCCCCTATGTCCTCACCATCGTTGTCCTGGCAGGTTTCGTCGGCCGTTCACGCCCACCGGCAGCCGAGGGCAAGGTTTACGATCCGGAATAGTGAACAAGGATAAAACCTATGAGTAGCGTCGATCAATCAACCATTGTTCTGGAAGCCAAGGGAATTACGAAACGATTCCCTGGCGTTATTGCCAACGACAACGTCAATCTGAAGCTGTATAAAGGCGAAATTTTCGCCTTTTTAGGTGAAAACGGCGCCGGTAAAAGCACGTTGATGAACATGCTCTACGGCCTGTACCATCCGGATGAGGGTGAAATCTGGATAAAAGGTGAAAAGGTTGCCCTGAAAAATCCCCGGGATGCCATTGACCGGGGCGTGGGTATGGTCCACCAACATTTCCAGTTGGTCCCCGTGATGACTGTCGCCGAAAATGTGATGCTTGGCTCTGAAATCACCAAAGGCATGGGCGTTTTATCGCGCCGCGACGCGGAAAAACGCGTCCGCGCCTTATCGCAGCAGTACGGCCTGGAAGTTGAGCCGACAGCGATGGTTGAGGATTTACCCGTAGGCGCACAGCAGCGGGTTGAGATCATCAAGGCCCTCTACCGGAAAGCCGACATTTTGATACTGGATGAACCAACGGCCGTTCTCACCCCGCAAGAAGCCAACGAACTATTCCGTATCATGAGAGATCTGACGGTCGAAGGCGTTTCCATTATTTTTATAACCCACAAACTAAAAGAAGTTTTAGCCGTAGCCGACCGCATCGGCGTATTGCGCGGCGGCAAAATAGTCGGCACAGCCACGCCAGAAGAATCAACTGAAACCAGCCTGGCAGAAATGATGGTGGGACGCAGCGTTATTCTGACCGTGGAAAAAAAGCCAGCGCAGCCCCAAGAGATCGTGCTTCAAGTAGAAAATATGGAAGTAAAAGACGACCGAAATCATGTTGTGGTAAAAGGCGTCGATCTACAAGTACGCGCAGGGGAAATTGTCGGCGTCGCCGGTGTGCAGGGCAACGGGCAGCGTGAATTAGTGGAAGCTTTAACCGGACTGCGCCACGTAGAAAGTGGACAAGTCACCATCAATGGCGTCGAATGCACCAACTTTACACCCCGCCAAATCACCGAAATGGGTGTGGCCCACATTCCTGAAGATCGGGAAAAACATGGCCTGGTGATGGCTTACTCGCTGGCCGACAATATGGTGCTGAACAATTATTATGTCAAACCATACGCCTCCGGCATCGTCATGCACCAGGAAGCCATTGATAAAAATGGAGAACTACTCGTAGCAGAATATGATGTGCGGACCCCAAGCGCCTATACACACGCCGGCAAACTCTCCGGCGGCAACAAGCAAAAAGTCATCGTGGCTCGAGAATTCTCTCGGCCAACTGAATTACTAATCGCTTCCCAACCAACACGCGGCATTGATGTTGGCTCCATCGAGTTCATCCATAAACAAATCATTGCGCAGCGTGATCGCGGAGTGGCAGTATTGGTTGTTTCAGCCGAGTTGGATGAGATCTTGGGGTTGGCAGACACCATCGCGGTGATGTTTGATGGTCGTGTTGTGGCGGTTCTGCCCATTGCGGACGCCACTCGAGAACGCATAGGTCTGCTAATGGCAGGTGCGGAAGCTTAAGACAATTTCAAGAGCAAGTTGATATTTAAAGAACCTGGTTATTCAGCACAACCAGGTTCTTTTTTATTACGGGAATAACAGCAGTCCACTCTAACAAACACGCCATTTATTCACATAGCACCAATGCCAGACAAATAGCAACGACATTTTTAAGGGCAGCGATACGGCCGTCAAGCAAGGCCTGTTTTAATTCTTGTTTGCTGATCCACTTAATGTTGTTGTCGTGCACTTGTACTTGAGGCGACGAAACCCGAGTGACTTGGTGAGCAAAAAAAAAGTGACCGGCCCCTTCAGTTTGCTGCTCATCCAATACAAAAGTGCCCAAATAAGTCCACGAACTACAAACCAACCCGGTCTGACGACGTAAATCTTGCTGCACCGCCAAAACGGGATCTTCCCCCTCAGCCAGACAGCGCCCAGCTACACGCCAACTGCCCCAATTACGGCCGTTTTCTCGATTTTCTATGATAAGGACTTCACCCGCGTCGTTGACGACAAATGCGTTAACATAATCTCGCATGGTTTCAGGCCAGACTGGCAGCGTAAATTCATCAAGGGTCGGTGTAAGTAACGCTGTTGTCTGTTTAGACATATTCTTTTGCGCTAAGGAATCGGTTTGGTTACATTGCATGATTTAGTCCCGCCAAAATAGGAAGTTTTTATGATACATGATTGGCTGCTTCAAGTTGAATGCACGACACGGTTATTAACCGAGAATTTACCAATACTAAACCCTATACTACCCAGATAAAGTTACAAATTTACTTTCGAGAGCAGGCACAAAAACAAATCGTGGACGCAGACCTCCGACATTTTTGAAATCGCGGGAGGCCGTCATAAAATATCATCGTACTCTCAAGAGCGCGGGTGTTCGACAGGAGTCTTAGCCTGCGGTATAATTCAAGTATTCATCATGATCTAAATAACATGCTATATAAGCCTGACCCCGCACAGTGCGGGGTTATTTAATTTACCTTTGTCATTCTTGTTGTGGTGACCACCACCTGAAAAATCCACTACTGACTGCGGAGTAAAAAGAAATGACCGAAGAATATTTTATTTATATGACCGAAGAAGGTCTACAAAAAATAAAAGAAGAATTGGAATATCTTAGAACAGCCAAGCGCGAAGAAATTGCGGAGAAACTCGAAAAAGCGATTGCGCAGGGCGATCTGAAAGAAAATGCAGATTACCATGCCGCTAAAGAAGAGCAGGCTTTTGTCGAGGGCCGTATAAGAGACCTGGCGGATTCTGTTCATCGGGCCAAGATCATAAAAGATGTGGGGCCATCCAATGTGGTGCGCGTGGGTAATACCGTCACCGTTTATGAAGTAGGCTACGAAGATGAAGAGGAAACCTACTACATTGTTGGCGCCCGAGAAGCGGATCCATCTGAGGGTCGGATTTCCAATGAATCTCCCATTGGTCGGGCTTTGATCGGCGCGAAAAAAGGTTCAACTGTAGATGTGATGACACCGGGCGGGCAGATACAATTGAAAATCAAGAACATCACCTGAAATCAGTTAACAGTTTTCAGTAAACAGTTGACAGGCTTCAGGTCGCACTGCGCCGGGCAGAAATGGCTTGAAAACCCACAGGAATTTCTGCAATACTGTGCACAAATATCATCAAGGACAGAAAGGTCGTCAAATGACGGCCTTTTTATTGGGGTTGACAGGCGACAGACGTTCCTGCTAAGATGTGCGCCTACAAGTTAAAAAGATAAACGCAAGGAAGGGAACAGGTTGTTAGCGCCAACCGGTGCATAGAGAGCAGCAAATCTGGTGCAATTGCTGCCATCGGTCTCTAGCAATGACATCCCGGAGCGAACAGGGGAACGGCCGTTATCCGGCCCAGTAGTCTGATTCGGGAGCGCCCGTTAGCGCGCACAGGTTGAGCAGTTGCTTAACCGACTAAGGCTGGCGCCAATGCGCCGGTAAATGGTGGTGGTACCACGATGCGGCAGTCAAAGCCCTCGTCCTCCTTGAAAGGACGAGGGTTTTTTTGATGCTGTTTTGCGTATTTCAGCGGTGAGAATTCTGTTGAAATACCACGAACACGTTCATGACGCCCTCGTCCTCCAAAAAAGGACGAGGGCGTTTTATTATGTAAAATCTTATTGGAGGTATTGATATGGAAACAATTCGTTCTGTGGAACTGACGGCGCATATCGGCGAGCGCGTGCGCCTGAGGGGCTGGGTGCAGCACCTGCGCCGGTTGGGCGGCGTCAACTTTTTGGTGCTGCGTGACGGCTGGGGCGTCGTGCAGGCCGTTACGGAAAATGAAGCGGATCTGGCGCCCCTGGCCGATCTGGCGTTGGAAACGGTGATTATGCTGGAGGGAACGGCCGTTTCCGCCCCACAAGTCGCATTGGGAGCAGAACTACACCAACTTCAAATCCACGTGATCACACCCGTTTACGACACGCTCCCGGTACCGCTCAACAAAAACCAGATTTCGGCCGGGCTGCCCACCCTGCTGGACCACGCCGTCGTCGTGAACCGGCATCCGCAGCGGCGCGCCGTGTTTCGGCTGGCGGCCGGGACCATGGCGGGTTTCCGGCGCACGCTCACCGAAAAACAGTTCACCGAAATTCAGACACCCAAACTGGTGGCTTCGGCCACGGAAAGCGGCGCCAACGTGTTTGAACTGGGTTATTTTGACCGGCCCGCCTACCTGGCCCAGAGTCCGCAGTTCTACAAGCAAATTATGGTCGGCGTGTTTGAGCGCGTGTTTGAGGTGGGGCCGGTATTCCGCGCCGAACCTCACGACACGGTGCGCCACACCAATGAATACGTCAGCCTGGACGTGGAACTTGGCTTCATCGAGAATCACTTCTCTGTGATGGCGGTGGTGCGCGACGTGCTGGCGGGAATTTTTGCAGAACTGGAAACTGGATACGCAGCGGAACTGGCCTTACTACAAGCCAATCTGCCTCAGGTTCCGGCCGAAATTCCCCACATCCATTTTGCCGCAGCCCAGGAGTACATCTACGCGCAGCATGGCGTAGACGTGCGCGGCGAGCCGGACCTGTCGCCCCAAGACGAACGCTGGCTGGGCGAGTGGGCGCAGACGGAACATGGCAGCGACTTTTTGTTTGTGACGGGCTATCCGATGGTGAAACGGCCGTTTTACACCCATCCCGATCCGCAAAATCCGGCCTACTCCAACTCGTTCGACCTCCTGTTCAGAGGTACGGAACTGATTACCGGCGGGCAGCGGCGGCATCTTTACGAAGATTATCTGGCGGCGTTAGCGGCGGCGTCTTTACCCGTCGCTCCATTTGAAACTTACCTGGAAGCGTTCAAATACGGGATGCCGCCCCACGGCGGCTTCGCCATTGGCCTGGAAAGGCTGCTGATGCAGTTGTTGGGTCTGGGCAACATCCGCCTGGCAACTCTGTTTCCGAGGGACATGAACCGGCTGTCGCCTTAGGAAGACATCCAGGAATACCCTCCCGTTTTTAGATTGGACCAATCTTGGAGATTGGTCCAATCTGCGCCGTCGGTCCAATTATTGTGACAAATACAAACCTGGCTTACAATGAAGATCATTCCTTTGCGTCTTTGCCCCATTGCACCTTTGCGTTAATTTGTGTACGTAGGAGAAAACACAGTATGAAATGGATCAAACGCTTTTTCCTGGCCTTGCTCGGCATTCTCTTACTCATCGTCGTTCTTTTCGCCGGCGCCATTATTTTTGACAGCCTGTTCGGCATTGACACAGCCGAATTCACCAACGTCAGCTACACCGACCAGGACGGCACAGAACTCATCGGCTACCTGGCGCAGCCAGAAGGAGAAGGCCCCTTCCCCGGCGTTTTGCTCATCCATGAATGGTGGGGACTCAATGAGGGCATGACCGTCCTGGCCGACGCCCTGGCGGCGGAAGGGTACGCGGTGCTGGCCCCGGACGCCTATCGCGGCAACGTTACCGCCGCCTTTCCACGCGCCCTCTGGCTGCGCCTGACCACGCCGGAAGCGCAGGTCTTTAATGACGTGGACGCTGCCCTGGCCTATCTCATGAGCCAGGAAAAGGTCGATCCTAAGCGGCTGGCCTCGATGGGTTTTTGCTTCGGCGGCGGCCATTCCTTGCAGCTGGGAATGCGCCAGTCGGAAAATGTGCCCTTGACCATCATCTACTACGGCGCTGTCGTAACCGACCCGGATTTGCTGCGGCCGTTGACAGAAGGGAAAGGCGTGTTGGGCGTCTTCGGTGAAGAGGACCGCTCGATTCCTACGGCAGACGTCATCGAGTTTGAAGCGGCCCTAAACAGTCTAGACATTCCCAATGAAGTCACCATTTATCCGGGCGTGGGTCATGCCTTCCTCACCGAGGAAAATTACAACGAACCAGGCGCTGCCGGAGAAGCCTGGCAGCAAACTTTGCAGTTCCTGGCAGAAAACTTTGGCGAAAACTAAAAGGGAAGGATGTTAGTGACATTGGTTTTTCGCCATTCTTTAGCCAGCGGTTAAAACCGCGCCACCGGTTACAAAGTCGGCCTGCGCCGACTCGCTTCCAGTCCACGAAGGTGGACTTTGCAAAGGTAGCCGCGAATTTATTCGCCGGGTTATGGAAGATGGCGAAAACTTCGTGACACCAACGAAGGATGAACCGCTGAGAAAACGGAGGGCAAAA
>JAWOGU010000613.1:0-2998 GCA_046496595.1 Chloroflexota bacterium | reverse complement strand
TAGCATCACAGGATACCAGATGACTAAGGAACAATCATTAACGTCAGGGGAAATCACGACACGCACTGGGTGGCAACGGCCGTTCTCCGATGTAAAACTACGTGCGCCCGTTATTTCCATCCACACTCTCGTGGTGGGGGTGATGGTGGTGGGCGTGCTGCTGCCTTTTGCGCCGCTGCTGCTCTGGTCGTTTGCTCACCGCTGGCTCTTTCCAGCGGCGCTGCCCACAGAGTGGAGTTTGCGCGCCTGGACGTATGTGCTTTCGCCCAGTTCGCAGGTGTGGCTGGCCTTTTGGCGCAGTTTTGTGGTGGCAACGGCCGTTACTCTGCTTTCTATCCCCATCGGCCTGATGGCGGGACGGGCGATTGGCCTCTACCGCTTTCGCGGCCGCACCCTGGTGCAGTTCCTCATCCTGGCACCCACGATTGTTCCGGTGCTGGCGGTGGCGATGGGCATCCACGTCGCTTTCATCCGCTACGGGTTAGCCGACACGCTTCTGGGCGTCATCTTTGTGCATCTGGTGCCGGTGACGCCTTACATGGCGCTCATCATGAGCAGCGTCTTTGCCAACTACGACACCGATTATGAAGACCAGGCGCGCTCGCTGGGCGCCAGGCCGGCGCAGGTTTGGCGCTATGTCATGCTGCCTGCCGTCTGGCCCGGTTTAATGGTGGGCAGTCTGTTTGCCTTCATCATTTCCTGGAGCCAGTATTTGCTGACGCTGCTCATTGGGGGCGGACAGGTGATCACGCTGCCCGTGCTGCTCTTTTCCTTCGCCAACAGCGGCGACAATGCCATCACCGCCGCCTTGAGTCTAGTGTTTATCGCTCCCGCCATCCTCATTTTGCTGCTGACTGCCCGTTATCTCAGCGGCAAAGGCGCTGCTTTTGGCAGCTTTGGCCGCCTGTGATTTCAGTGTACAGTGTACAGTTTACAGTATACAGTTGGCGGGAATCGGATAAACTGCTCACTGTAAACTGTTCACTGGACTTAAAATGGGATTATTCAACACGAAAGCACAAGCAGATGCAGACGGCTATTGGGCGGCAACGGCCGTTTCCGACATACATGAGGGGCAGATAACGGCCGTTATCCTCAACGGCGCTACAGTGCTGCTGCTGCGCTGGCAAGAACAGCTTTACGCAGTAAGCAGCAAATGCCCCCACGCCGCCGCCGATTTATCCGCAGGTGAGTTTTACCGGGGCAAACTGGAATGTCCCGACCACGGCTATGTCTTCGACGTCAAAACCGGCCGCACCCTCTGGCCCGAAGACGAAATCGTCTGCCTGAAGCGCTACGCCGTCAAAGTGCAAGACGGCGTCGTGTGGGTGAAGCTGTAGGCTTATAGCTTATAGCTAACAGCTTACAGCCACTCCTCACTCCTGAATGCGATACACCCCGCCCTGTAAATCCACCACGTATAATTCGCCGTTTGCGTCTTCGCCGAAGCTGGCGACGTTGCCGGGTGTGTCCAGCACGAGCTGCGCGGACCAGACGCCGCCTTCTGCCGGCGCCAGGGACCAGATTTCGCCGGTGCAGTAGTCGCCAAAGAAGTAGTTGCCGCTGAGCGCGGGGAACTTTTGGCCGCGATAGACGTAACCGCCGGTGATGGAACAACGGCCGTTTTCATGTGCGTATTCGTGGATGGGCAAAATGGTTCCGCCGCTGTCACAGGTCTGCTGACCGAAACATTGGCTGGCTTCCAGGATGTCCCATCCGTAATTTTCGCCGCCAGGGCTGCTGGTGGGCTGCAAACTGACTTCTTCCCACACGTTCTGGCCCACGTCGGCGATGAACAGGTCGCCGGTCAACCTGTCGAAGCTGAAACGCCAGGGATTGCGCACCCCAATCGCCCAGATTTCGCCGCGCCCGCCCCCGTTTACAAACGGATTGCTGGCCGGAACGCCGTAGTTGGCTTCGGCGCTGGCGGCGTCGACATCCAGGCGCAGCATCGCGCCGAGCAGGGTTTGCGCATTTTGGCCGTTTTTCTGGGGATCACCAGCCGCGCCGCCATCGCCCATGCCCACATACAAATAACCATCGGGACCAAACTGGATCTGGCCGCCGTTGTGGTTGGAGAACGGCTGGGGAATGGTCAACAGATTTACTTCACTGTCCGCTGCCGCCCGGTTGGCATCGGCCGATACCTGAAAGCGGGAAATGACCGTGCTGCCCTGGTCGTCGGTGTAGTTGACGAAGAAACGGCCGTTTCCCACCGCCCCGTCCACCGCATAATCAGGATGAAAGGCCACGCTCAACAGTCCGCGCTCCGACGCCTGCCCGTCCACCCGATCTCGAATGTCCAGAAACGGTTCCGGCAGCAGCACGCCATTTTCCACAATGCGCACTGTGCCCGCTTTCTCCAGCACAAACAGCCGGTCGTCGCCGGCGTGAGTCAGGTAGAGCGGCCTGTCCAGCCCTTCTGTGATGATGGGCGCGAGGGTAATGGCGGAAACGGCCGTTACCGGGGGCGGCTCAATTGGCAGCGTGGGAGATGGTTCGCTAACGGCCGTTTCCACCGGCTGCTCTGTCGTTGACGTGGAGGATGGTGGGCTAACGGCCGTTACCACCGGCGGCGTCACGGTGATGCCGTCATCCGAACTGCACGCCGCCATTAAAACTAAGAGGATAAACAAAATACTTGTGCGTAATATCATGTTTTTATGCTCCTGAATGACTGGTAAGGCTTCCTTAGTGACTGCTACGGCTTGGGGAGTGGTTTTTAGCAGGGGAAACGGCCGTTTTACGCGATCCGTAGCTGAATGACGAACGTATAGACGTTCAGATGATGATTTTGGGTAGGGGCGGGCCTTGTGCCATTTGTTCCAACTATTGCAGTTATACAACAATGATCTTCATCTCGAAGCTTTACATAAATCAATACAGAAGAGCTTTTTTCTCATCAATATTGATTTTTTGACAATGGATGCGATCAATTTATTGCTAAAAACTATGATTTTGCCATTTTCGCAATTTCCAATAACAACAAAATTGGTGC
>JAWOGU010000515.1:0-5505 GCA_046496595.1 Chloroflexota bacterium | reverse complement strand
ACATGGGAAGCTCCTGTTGAGTGTTGAGTGTTGAGTGTTGAGTGTTGCGGGTGGGGGGTGGCGGGTGGCGAGTAGCGGATTATACTCGCCACTCGCTACTCGCTACTAGCAACATTAATTGTTTGTCAATTCTAAAAAGCGATCTTCGAGCGACGGCCGTTCTATGCGCAAATCTAGCAGTTCGTCAGCCTGAGCCTGGACGTATTCGATGAGGGCAGGCACGGTTTGGGCGATGTCGTGGCTGAAGTAGATGGTGTAATTTTCTTTGAGCAGGCGCTGACTGACGGCCGGGAAAACGTGATGATTGGCCTGCAACAGATTGGCTTTGGTGTGGACGGAAATTTTGGTCAGACCAGCGCCGGTGGCGGTGATTTCCAGGGGGGCGCCGATGGCGGTTAAACGGCCGTTTAACAAAATCGCCACCCGGTCAGACAACTGTTCTGCTTCCGCCATGTCGTGGGTTGCCAGGATGATGGTCGCGCCCTGCTCACGCAGCTCGCGCATCATCGTATGCAGTTCCACGCGAGAAGCCACGTCCAGACCGGCGGTTGGCTCGTCGAGGAACAAGACCTGCGGTTCATGCGCCACCGCCAGCGCCAGAGACAGACGCCGCTGCTGCCCGGTGGACAGTTCGTGGAACTGGGTCTGGCGTTTGGCCGTCAGCCCAAAACGATCCAGGAGATCGAAGCGGGGCTTGACGCCGTGGTAGGCGCAGAAGAACTTCATCGCTTCGTCCGGGGTCATGGATTCAGGCATACCAGAAGCCTGTAGCTGCACGCCGATGACGTGGCGCAGTTTGCGCGGTTCGGCGGTGGGGTCGATGCCGGCCACTTGCAGCACGCCGCTGTCCGGCTGGCGCAGCCCTTCCAGGCATTCCAGGGTCGTGGTTTTGCCCGCGCCGTTGGGACCAAGCAGGCCGAAGATTTCGCCCGGCTGCACGGCAAAGCTGATGTCGTCCACGGCCACAAAATCGCCGTATGCTTTGCGAAAGTTGGTCAGGGTGATGATGGGTTGGTTCATAGGACAGCTCCTGATTAAGGTGACAGTCACTTCAGAAGTGACTGTCACCTGATTTTGATGCTGGCAGTATAACAAACGGCCGTTTCCCAATCATCGTGCTTTAGGGCAGGCAGGCAGGAGTACAAGGGTACAATGCCCTTTTGGACAATACCCTGTACCAGAGGCAGTGTTATAATGGGAAAAAGGGGCGAGGTGGCAAAGGGGCAAAGGGGCAAGTTCACCCCATCACCTCTACACCCCATCACCTCTACACTCTGCAACTCTGCAACTCTGCAACTCTTAAGACTATGAAAAATCTTCTGCGTCAAACCAACGATCCTGAAGTAGAAGCCGGTCTGGAAGAGACACGGCCGTTTTTCTGGTTCCTGATCCTCGTCCTCATCTTTTTGTACGGGATTTCCATTTACGCCGATCCCGCCCTGCGTGAACCCGCCCGGTTTATCCCCTACACCACACTGTACTTCCTCCACATTGCCTTGCATTGGTACATGCCCTATCTGGTGACTCAGCCCAAACGTCTGGCGCTCTATCTGGTTGTGCAGATATTTCTAGCGCTGCTGCTCGTCCTGATCAGCCAGCAGGCCGGCATTATCATTGGCCTTTTCATGGCGCTGGCGGGCGAAACCATGGGTATCCTGGAAAATCTGCGGCGGTCATTGATAGCCATGGCCGGTTATCTGGCGCTGATAGGGTTGACCTACGGTTTCGTTTTTGGCTGGGGCAACCTGTCGCAGTGGTTGGGAGCGGCGCTGATGATGCTGCTCTTTGTGCTGATCTACGTGATGCTGTTTTTACGACAGTTGCATGCCCGCCAGGAGAGCCAGGCGCTGTTGGCCGAACTGCGAATAGCGCACAATCAGTTGGCAGAATATGCGCAGCAGGTGGAAACGCTGACCCTGGAGACGGAAAGGCAGCGTATGGCCCGCGAACTGCACGACACGCTGGCGCAGGGTTTGGCGGGTCTGGTGCTGCAACTGGAGGCGCTGGAAGCTAATCTGGAACGAGGCAACACGGATAAAGCAGTTCGGATTGCTGGGCAGGCCAAAGAACGCGCCCGCACCACACTGGCCGACGCCCGCCGCGCCATCGACGATTTACGGGCAACAGGGACAACCACGCTGGAGGCCATCAAGCGGGAAACGGCGCGGTTTACCACGGCGACCGGCATTCCCTGCACGCTTGAGATACCACCTGTACTGAACGTGTCTGAGCGCAGCGGGGAACATGTAGTGCGCTGCGTCAGCGAGGGGCTGGCGAACGTGGCCCGCCACGCCCAGGCGACGCAGGTATGGGTAACAATTGGGGAGGAAAAAGGCCGCTTCGACAAGCGTGGCGCAGGCTTGCACATCCAAATCCGCGACAACGGCCAGGGGTTTGATACGGACGGTGGCATTCCCAATGGTCATTATGGCCTGCTGGGGCTGCGCGAACGGGCGCGGCTGGCGGGCGGCGAACTGACCATTGAGAGTACGCCAGGGTCAGGAACAACTTTGTCTATGACGATACCGCACACACAACAATCAACTGAGAACAGTGAACTGAGAACGGTGAACGAGGTCCAGCCATGATTCGCATTTTAATTGCCGACGATCATCTGGTGGTGCGCGAAGGGTTGCAGTTGATTTTGAGCATGGAAACCGACCTGGAAGTGGTGGGCGAGGCGGCAAATGGGGAAACGGCCGTTCAGCTTGCCACCGAATTGCAGCCAGATGTGGTGCTGATGGATTTGCGTATGCCGGGCATGGGCGGTCTGGCAGCCATCGAGCAGATATTGGCGCAGTGGCCGCAGATGGCAGTTGTGATTTTGACAACCTACAACGAAGATGAGCTGATGATACGCGGCTTGCAGGCTGGCGCGCGCGGCTTTTTGCTCAAGGATACCGGGCGCGAGGCGCTGTTCCATACCATCCGCGCCGCCGCCCGCGGCGAGACGCTGCTCCAGCCGGAGATTATGCTGCGGGTGCTGGCCCATACAGGCCAGCCCGCAAAACCGGCGGCGGAACCTGCCGAACCGGGTATTTTGACGGAGAGAGAACTGGCGGTATTAACGGCCGTTGCCCGCGGTGAGCGCAACAAAGAAATCGCCAGGCAGTTGGGCGTGACAGAGCGCACCATCAAGGCGCATCTGACCAATATTTACAACAAGCTGGGGGTGGATTCACGAGCCGGGGCGGTGTCGGTGGGCATTCAGCAGGGGATACTGGGGGGATAATAATTTTGGGCTTGTAATGGTATCGTCATATGATGAAGTATAATAAGATTTGGTCGATGAAAAGGAGTAGAACATGACAGCTTCAGCACAAATCGAGATTTCGCCAGATATTTTGCATGCCACGCGTATGACAGCAGCCGAATTGCGCCTGGAATTGGCCTTGACCCTGTTCCAGCAAGGCAAACTTTCTTTTGGCAAAGCACGCCAAATGGCCGATATGGATTTCTGGACCTTTCAACAGGTATTAGGCAGCCGCAAAATTGCGCCGCATTATGATGTGGCGGATTATGAAGAAGATTTGGACACGCTGAAAAAACTCAACCCGTTATGATCGTCATCAGCGATACCTCTATCCTGATTAATCTTGCCTGGATAGGCAGATTCTCCTTACTCGAACAATTGTATGGTTCTCTGCTAATCCCTACCGCTGTCTGGGAAGAAGCTGTTGAAAAGGGAGCCGGTCAACCCGGTTCTGCGGAGATTAAATCTGCAGCCTGGATACAAGTGGTCAAAGTCCAAAATACCCCTCTATTAATCGCCTTGCAACAAGACCTGGATCCAGGTGAAGCTGAAGCTATCGCCCTTGCCCTAGAACATAATGCAGACATGTTGTTGATAGATGAACGCCTGGGTAGAGCCACTGCTTTGCATTTTGGTCTTTCGTATATGGGCTTGATTGGCGTATTAACCAACGCCAGGCAACAAGGATTATTGACAGCATTAAAGCCGGATTTGGACAAGCTTAGACGAGTAGCCGGGTTCTATATTTCTGAGCATCTCTATCAGCGAATTCTTGCAGATCAGGGTGAAATTTAGAAAAATGCTTATTTGATAGGGATTCAGTAGGGGATACTGGGGGGATAACGGCCGTTTCCTTCCCCTTTGAATTCATGCTCCTGTCAGGCTGCTGTATCAAAGGGGGACACTTTCGTTCCCTGGTGAAAAACCAATTTCCACCACTCACCTTCTAATCTCCAGATTGATGAACGAAGCGAATACACCGGTTCACTATCCATGTCATGGGTTATGATGCATTGAAATACCACTTGTGCAATATGGTCGCTTAATTGGCGGCAATCAAAGTTTTGCGCGACCGCTGACCAATTTTGTGCGTTAAGAGGCGCGCTTTCCAGCACCTCAGCCAGTCCAAAACAGGCGCCTGATGCACCAATCTCTCGAAAATCGTCGGAGATCAGGACGCGAAGTCTTTCCGGGGAGCGCCTGACTTCATAGGTGAGCAGCGCCTTTTCATAGGTGATGAGCAGTTCGCGATTTTCCATGGCCGGTTTACACCTTATCAAAAGTCATTAGCCGTTTATCCTCTAACTTTACGGCGCGTTCGGCTTGACGAACCAGCTTGTTGAGACTCCGGCTGCAACGTAGTTTGGCATTTGGCGGCAAATAAATTTCAGGCAATGGCGTCGGCTGCCTGTTTTGCGACACATTAAAGCAAGGCGCCCACTGCTGGATAAGTAAGCGCTCGGCGGCATTCACATCATTTCCAATAATGTTAAATTGTTCGGATTGTGAATCCAGCAGTTCAATGGTGAATTTCATGGATGTCGGCCAATTGCACCACACAAATCGCCCCATAATCGAGTGACCTTTGAAGCCATTTGTTAGATGATCCCAAACTCGTGCAAAAGCAAGCCGGGATTGACCCACATAAAAGACCACTGATTCATCCCGAAATACATACAAATCGAACCCTTTCCACACCTCTGGGCACTGTTCAATAAGCAGGAATCGTTTAAGTGATAGGGCAACCTGGAGATCGTTCATTGGACGGAATTATCTAGGTGATCGGCAGGACCTTTTCAGAAATAAATCACGCGAAACTTTGCCGATTATTTGAAGGAAACCGCAGGTTTATAGTGTTACGGTTGTCCGAAAACTTTCTGCGGTTTACCTAAACTTAGAATGGGAATTTAGTGCTATACGCAACTGGGATTGGAGATTGAGTATTCGACCAATCTCAAATCTCTAATCTCCAGTCTGCTGAGACAGGTGGGGAAAACGGCCGTTTTTAATGAGAAGTCAAGAGCGATTTGATGAGCTATGCAAACACCAGACGCCCCTTCGGTGTAGGGATTGGCCGGCCAAGCGCCTGACCTGTTTCTATCCACTCGCCAATAACAATTTCCAGATTGCTTAAAACTTCTTCATAGGTGACGCCGTCGGTGGCGCACCCTGGTAGTTCAGGAACTTCAGCGATAAAAGATTCATCTTCATCGCTCCAATAAATAATCACCTCATACTTATATTTACTCATG
>JAWOGU010000508.1:0-4140 GCA_046496595.1 Chloroflexota bacterium | reverse complement strand
GCCGCAAAAGGGCGTGAAGCATGGCGGCGTTTCGGACTGCGCCTGTCGGCGGTGACGCCTTCTCAGGTGGCGCGGCTGCTGGTGGCCGCCGGCGTGATGGCCGCCATTGGCTGGCTGGCCTGGACAGCCAGGGTGGCGCTGCTGCCTTTTGTGATAGGCGCAGGGCTGGCCTACATCATGCTGCCCACTGTAAACAAACTGGATCGCTTTCTGCCGCGCTGGTTTGCTTCTTTGCTGGTGATGAGCGCGGTAACGGCCGTTATCATCTATGTCATGGCCCAGTTCATCCCGCTTGTCGTGCGGCAGGTCTACAACGTCGCCATCACCATTCCTACCAACAATGAATTTGAGGCATACGCTGTTGAACTGGCTGAGGTTATTGAGACTTTTCCGCCTCCTGTACAGCCGATCTTAAACCGCTGGCTGGAAAACGCCGCCGGCTCGGTGCGCACCCAGATCGACACCCTGGCTGAACGCGGCGCGGATCTGGCGCTGAAAACGGTGCTTGGTTTATTCAACGCCATCGGCTTTGTCCTGGGTTTTTTGGTGATTCCCACCTGGCTGCTCACCGTGCTCAACGAGCAAAAACGCGGCGCCACTGCCCTGAATCGAATGCTGCCGTCCGCCATCAAACAGGATTTTTGGGCCATCATTCGGATCACGGATCACGCCCTGAGCACCTTTGTGCGCGGTCAGTTTTTCGTGGGGGTCGTGGTGGGGGTGCTTACCTATATCGGCCTGGAGATTATTGCGCGTCTGGTTGGTTTGAACGGCGATTACAGCCTGGTCTTGGCGATATTTTCCGGGATCATGGCGCTTATTCCCACATTGGGGCCGCTGTTGGGCAGCCTGCCGGTGATTTTGTTGGGTTGGACGGTATCGCAGGAAACGGCCGTGGCCGGCGTTATCATGTACGCGCTTATCTGGCTGTTTATCTATTTCACGCTCACCCCCCGTCTGGAAAAGCGCCTCCTTGACATCCATCCGGCCATTATGATCATCATCATCGTGGCCGTCAGTGAACTCGGTTTTGGCTGGGTGCTTTTGGCGGCGCCGATTGCCGGCATTTTGCGCGACCTGTTCCGCTACATCTACGGCCGTTTAGCCGACCCGCCGCGCCCGGCCGGCCTGCTGCCCTATGAGCCGTTACCACCGAAACCCGTTTCAACCGCGGCGCAGCCTGTGCCCATCGCCTACCGCCGCGGGCGCGCTCAACGATCACCCCAACGCCTTAGCTAGCATCTCAACTTTATGATTTTGAGGGATGCTGAGTGTGGCACGCCCTCGTGCCACACGTTCGCACGTGGGCGTGCGAACTCCTCATTTTTAGAAAGTTTCGGTACTAGAGCCAGAGGGAAAAAGACCCTCGCTCTTTGATGGCAGAAAGACATTTAGGGTTTGTAGTAACGACTTTAGTCGTTCAATGCGCCGCTAAAGCGGTTACTACAAACCAAAACATTATCTGAAAGTCTTTACTTTTTTACAGGAGACAACCGACATGGCCGAAGAAGATTTAATGCCCGACACCGAGATACCCCAATATACCCAGCTTATCCAGGTCCGCGTCCCTTTGGAAGACGCCCCCGAGGCGTTTACCACCCGTGACGCCAACGGCCGTATCCCCATCATCATCGTGCCCGAACAGTTGAACCGCATCCGCAACGAATTTGTGGTGGGGGCGGTGGTGTTACTGACTCTGGGCATTCTCGGCAGTTGGTTCATGAAAAACGGGCTGTTCGTCACCCTGTCCATCCCCCTCAGCTTGCTGCTGTTTTTGTTAGGTATCTCCCGCGCCATCATGGTGCGTATCCCCGAAGGCGTTAACGCCCTGCTGATGCGCGGCGGGCGCTATATGCGCACCATTGGCCCCGGCAGACACTTCGTCGCTCCCTGGATTTTAATTTCCCATCTGGTCACGCGGCGCGAAATTCCATTTGACGTGCCCATTGTGCAGGCGCCTACCAAAGACAATGTACGGGCCAACATCGACACCTTGATGACCTTTCGCATTGTTGATCCGTTTCAGTTTGTTTATAACATCTCCGCCGGAGATTTCGACCAGGTGTTTCAGGCCATTTGCCAGGACTCGCTGCGGTTGGTGGTGCGGCATTATGAAGCGATCCAGGTCATTGACCTGACGCGCAAGGATTTGACGGAGGTTGTCGCTAATTTGTCGGCCGACGTAGAGCCATATGGCGTGGAAATCACGAAAATCAACGTGACCTATGCCCAGCCGCCGAACGATTTTATGAACTCTCTGGAAATGCGCCAGCTCTCCATCATCCAACAGTCTGAACAACTGGAGCGGCAGGCCCTTGCTAAACGCAAGCAAGCGGATGAAGAGGAATTGGCCCATCAGCAGGTGGTAGCCCAGGTAGAGCGGGAACGGGACGCCTTGAAAGCAGAATACCAAAAAGAGGAAGCGCGCCGCCGGGTGGTGGAACTGGAAGCGGAAACGGAAGAACTGCGTCTGGCTAAATTGCAGGAACGTCTGGAAAAATACCCGGACGCCGTGAAGTTTGATATTGAAAGACGCCAGCTTGATATTGCCCAGGCGCTGGCGGGCAATTCGCGGGCGGTGCTGCAAATCGGCAGCGCCAACGACATTGTACGCTCCCTGCTGGTGCGCGACACGATCCAGGAAGGCACCTCGGTTTTGAATTCTACTGCCCCGTTGGAAAAGAAGAAGGAGACCCCCGCTGACGCGGCCCCACCGGCGGCGGAAAAAGCAGTCAGGAAGAGAAATTAAATAACATGCGAAAGATTGGACCAATCTTCTGAGATTGGTCTAATCTCAACTTGTGCGTTTTTTGTTTCATTTGGGAGTCTACTTATAGCGTCGTCAGGTCACGCAAAATCATGGCGGAACTGGTTCTGGCATGAGCAAGACAATTGGCTGCGGGTGCTGTGGCTGATGGCGAAATATGTGGATAAACGGCCGTTCTCCGCTTACGATCTCACACTCAAACAAAAACCCTTCTGGATCAACTTTGTATTGGGGCTGGTATGGGGAGCGCTGACGTACTTTTTCTGCGTTCAGTAGACCCTCCATGCGCTTTTGTGAAAGCTGCACCGCTTTGAGATAGTATTGTCTGATGAACAACACTGACCTCCCGCAAGCAGCCAGCGATACCGCTCACCTGATGCCGCTGGCAGCCGCCTACGTGCGCGGTATGCGACCGGCTGTGCCTTTGCCCGACGCTCTGGCCCAACGGCCGTTTTCAACCCTCACCCCGTCAGACATGGAGACGATTGTAGCGGCCGGTCTGGCGGCTGGTGTGCGCCTGCACGCTTTTAAGCGCACCATGGGGCTGCCGCGTGTCAGCCAGGTGCTGGGCGTTGTGCGCGGCATCCAACCGGCTAACCTGTTGGATATCGGCAGTGGGCGCGGCGCTTTTCTCTGGCCGCTGTTGACTGCGCTGCCACAGATTTCGGTAACGGCCGTTGACCTGCTGCCTCATCGCTTGCAAACCATGGCGGCTGTCCAGCGCGGCGGCATAGACGCCCTCACCTGCGCCCGGATGGACGTCACCCGTCTGGGCTTGCCTGACGCCAGCTTCGAGGTGGTGACCATGCTGGAAGTGTTGGAACATATCCCACAGGCCGCGCAAGCCCTGGCCGAAGCGGTGCGGGTGGCGGCCCGTTTTGTCATTCTTTCCGTTCCCGCCAAAGCCGATGACAACCCGGAACATATCCACCTGTTTACCCAGACCGGGCTGCAAGAGATGTTCGCCGCCGCCGGTATGCGGCGTTTGAAATTTAGTTTCGTGCCAAACCACATGCTTGTCGTGGCCGGCAAGTCCAACAGGACGGATGCACAGGCGGCGCCACATGCTTGAAGAAGCCCTTTATAAATATCCACGCACCCCGCACCTGGAAGGTTCACGCCAGCAGCCAGGCGATGAGGATTTGGACGTCGCGCCATTTGCTGCACTGCGGGGGCGCTGGCTGGTGGTTGAAGAAAAGTTGGATGGGGCCAACGCCGCCATCAGCTTTAACCAGGCGGCGGAACTGCGCCTTCAAAGCCGGGGTCATTACCTGACCGGCGGGGGTACAAAAGTAGTCAGCAGGGCCTGAACATGGATTCCCAGATCGTCACGGCGCGGTACCAGTATGCCGAGCAGCGTAACGCCGTCGCAT
>JAWOGU010000458.1:0-5903 GCA_046496595.1 Chloroflexota bacterium | reverse complement strand
GCAAAATCGAAGACCTCACCAGCGGCTTCCGTATTATCCGCGCCGACATCGCCAAAAACATGGTCTACATGCTGCCCAAGACCTTCTCCTACCCCACCACCATGAAGCTGGCAGTGGTACGCAGCGGCTACAGCCTGACTTACGTACCCATTATGACCCGCAAGCGGGTGGGCAAGAGTAAAATCAAGTTGCTGCGTGATGGCTCTCGCTTTTTCATGATTTTGTTTAAGATCGCCACGCTCTTTTCGCCGTTGAAAATTTTTGTCCCCGCCAGCATTTTCACTTTTCTGTTAGGTTTTGGCTATGGTTTGTTCAAGGTCGTCTTCTTGGGTTCGCGTTACGGTCCGACTTCTGCCATGCTCATGACGATAGCCGGAGTTATTTTCTTGATTGGGTTGGTGTCTGAACAAATAACCTATTTGCGATATGACGCAAAGGATTAAAAGCGGGAAAAATCATGAGGCAAAATGCGCTTACCCGCCGATTGTTGACACCTTTTAAGCATACGCCATTTCATCCACAATGGTTTGTCTATAAGGACGAACATACGTCGTTGCAAGAAATTGGGCGGCAGGCGCACGGCTTAGTCCTGGACATTGGCGCCGGTGCTCAGGTTGTGCAAAAGTCTTTATCTGCTGACTGCCGGTATATCAGTCTGGATTATTACCAAACGGCCGTTGCCTGGTATCATACCCGCCCCCACCTTTACGGCGACGGACAGTGGCTGCCCATCAAATCTGGCAGTGTGGATACCGTGCTGCTGTTAGACGTGCTAGAGCATTTGCCACAACCGGAAGTATGTGTGGCCGAAATAGGGCGGGTGCTACGTTCGGGCGGAAAGTTGGTGCTACAGGTTCCATTTCTCTATCCGCTGCATGATGCGCCTTATGATTTTCACCGCTGGACTATTCACGGCTTACGCGCTTTGGCTGACCGCTACGGCTTTGCTATAGAGAGTGAACTCATTTCTGGGCATCCGTTAGAAACGGCCGCCTTGTTAACGAATCTGGCGCTGAGTAAAACGGTGTTGAATTGGTTCCGCCAGAAAAACCCCTTGCTTATCTTTGCTCTTCTGCTCCTATGGATGGTTCCCCTGGTTAATTTGCGCGGCTGGCTGTTGGCTCGTGCGAGTGGCACGGAGACATTTATGCCCCAAAGCTACCGCGTCGTCTGGACAAAAGTGCCATGAAGCACATTGTTGTTGTTTCTACTTCTTTTCCCGACATTGCTTTTCAGGCAGGCCAGGAGGCGGCCGGGATGTTTGTCTATGATTTTGTGCTGGAATTGGCGCGATGGGTGCGGGTAACGGCCGTTGTGCCCACAGCCACCTCACACACCACCGTCGAACAGCTAGACAACCTGACCATCCACCGCTTCCCCGTGCGCAGCCTGCCCCTCTCCCTGCTCAAACCCACCAACCCGGCGCAGTGGCGCAGCATTGCCCAAACGATGCGCTCCGGGCAGCAGGCAGTGTTGGCTGCGGTGCAACGCGAGCCTGCAGACCATATCTTTGCCTTGTGGGCGCTGCCGTCGGGATACTGGGCCAAAGTCGCTGGCGACAAACAGAGCATACCCTACAGCATTTGGGCGCTAGGTAGCGACATATGGAGTCTGGGCAAAGTCCCGCTGATTAAAAATGTGCTGCAAAACGTCCTCCGTCACAGCCGATACCGCTTTGCCGATGGCTACCAATTGGCCGACGACGTGAAAAGCCTCAGCGGACTAGATTGCGCTTTTTTGCCCAGTACACGCCGTCTATCTGTAACCACGGACAAGCCGTTGGCGACTGCGCCACCGTACAAGTTCGCTTTCTTAGGACGTTGGCATCCGCACAAAGGCACGGACTTGCTGTTGGAAAGCCTGCAACTGCTAACAGATGATGATTGGCGCAAGATTGAGGCGGTGCAGATTTGTGGCGGGGGGCCGCTGGAAGCGCTAGTATATGAGGAAGGGAAGAAGTTACAGGAAAACGGCCGTCCCGTCACCATTCGTGGCTACCTGAACCGGGAAGAAGCGGCCAAATTGTTGCTGTGGGCTGATTATCTTCTATTACCCTCGCGTATTGAAAGCATACCTGTCATTTTTTCTGATGCCCTGCAAACTAATTGCCCCTTAGTTTCAACACCCATTGGCGATTTACCGCGATTGATGACTAACAATGATATTGGGGTTTTGGCAGAGGATGTGACGCCCTTTGCTTATGCGCAAGCCATTCAAAAGGCTTTGAATTCAGCGCCGCAAATTTTTAGTTCAGGGATAAATGACATACGGGTACAGTTTGAAATTCCTGCCTCAGTCAACAAACTACTAAATTACCTGATGAACTAGCGGTTTGAAAAAGTCTGACCACTACCGTAATGTTTTTATTGGACGTGCGGGCACGCCAGCTACCATTGTCCAATCTGGGACATCGGCAGTTACCACTGCTCCAGCAGCTACCATAGCACATTCCCCAATTGTGACACCCATCAACACTGTGACATTGGCAAACAACACAGCGCCTCGCTTCACAGTAATCGAACTCTCTTTAGGCGCATATTGTTCTCCAAGAGGGGATCGATAAATATTCTGATGGGTAATCAGACTGCAACCAAAACTAATGATTGCGTCATCTTCAATAACAACTCGCTCCGTCAGGTCAAACAAACAATGGCGAAGTATTCGTACACCACTTCCAACGGATAGATTGGAAAAATCCTGCCGAGCGCCATGGACAGTGAATCGCGGGTAAATAATTGTATCACTACCGATCTGCGCATTAAATATGCGAAGCACAGGCACAGGTAACGGCAAGGATTCCATAGCATAGGCAACGGCCGTAATACCTGCCATACGGTACAGAAGCCTCATCGGCCATAAATAAAATGGGGAAAACTTATACGCAAACCGCTGTAAAGCTTTACCCTTTGTGCGTTTTATCATTTTTCCTTACTTCGCCATGAGCAAGATGCGAAGATTCGTAAATCTCGCTCCCTGACTGGGCTTGCTTAAAACGGCTTAAAAAGGCGCCGATACCTAAACCACCAAATTCCAGAAGAATATGCCAAAAACGGTAAACAATAGCAATAGCTGCAAGAGTTTCCACACCTAAAGCTTGCTCGTGACCCATAGATTGCGCCAAAAAGATAAAAGTAATTTCTCGAATACCAATACCTGCGGGGACAGCCAAAGAAATAACTCCAACAACCCAAGCTAAAGAAAAATATGCAATATAGAGTGCTGCCTGCTCCGTAGGAAAATTAAAGGCCGCCTTCATAAACAGAAAATTTGCGGCTAAATACGTGACCCAGGTACAGACACTTATCACCCAGATAGTTCTATTTTTGCCGCTGGTTTCACATGGACTAATGTGGCGCTTAAAGGATTGAAAGTGACCAGCTATAAATTGGAAAATGCGAGAAATCCAACAAGATTTGCTCAAATACCAGAAGCCCAGGGAACCTAAAAGGAAAATGATAACAGCCAACCACGCCTGTCGATAAAACAAGATGATGGCCAAAGCTATCGCAACGTTTCTCAGGATGACAATTGCCATCAAATCGGAATTTGCAAATAACATCGCGCTGGTTGCGCCACGCCGTTGCAAAAATGTAGCATGATATAACACAGCCCAAAATTGGCCTGGAATATACTTCGCCATCTGGCCATAAAAATACATTTGCCCAATACGTGGGTAATCAATATTAAAGTTATACTTGGTTAACAGGTTTTGAAATAGAAAACTGAATAACACATTATCAACTAAAGCTATCAATACCGAAAGAAGAAAAAGAGGCCAGTTGAGTGTTTGTAGAATATCTTGAATTTCAGCCCAACTGCGAATAACCAAAGCGATGAAAAAGAGCAGGCCGATAATAAAAAGTACGGGACGCAAGATCGTTTTGTAAAAAGACGATTTATTGGTTGCAGGAGCGATAGACATAGTATGCAGTTAACGGCCGTTCCTCATCAATATTTGTTTCGTTGCCATTACCACATCCTCCACATCCCCATTCGACAACTTTGGCGATATAGGCAAACTCACCGTCTGCCGTCCGACACACATTGCTTGCGGGTAATCTTCTGGCCGCCAGCCAAACCGCTCCTGGTAATAAGGATGCTCTGGAATGCTCAAATAATGCACGCCCACCCCAATTTTATGCGCCGTCATCGCTTCCAAAAATTGGTCGCGGCTGACGCCGCAGCGCATTTCATCAAGCAACAGCGTGTACAAATGGTAAGCGTGGCGGGTATTTTCTTCCGCTTCTGCGGGGCAGGCGACAGGCAAAGCGGCAAACGCCTGCTGATATGTCTGCCAGATTGCTCGCCGCCGCTGCCAGTTTTCCTCCACCCGGGCTAACTGATGAATGCCAATGGCCGCCTGAATATCCATCATGTTGTACTTAAAGCCGCACTCTACCACATAATAATGTTTGTATCCCTCGTCGCTAAAACGCCGCCAGGCATCTTTGCTCATGCCATGCAGCGCCAGCACTTTGGCGCGGGCAATATCTTCTTCCTTTTGCGCTACAATCATCCCCCCTTCGCCCGTGACCACATTTTTGGTAACGTAAAAGCTGAAACAGCCAAAATCGCCAAATGTGCCCGCCTTTTGCCCGTGATATTCCGTTTCGATGGCGTGGGCGCAATCTTCAATCACCAGCAGGTTGTGTTGGCGGGCAATACGAATGATGGCGTCCATGTCGCATGGCCGTCCCGCCATATGCACCGGTAAAATGGCCCGCGTTTTGTCGCTGAGGTGCGCCTCAATCTGCGCCGCATCAATGTTCATCGTAATGGGGTCAATATCGGCCAATACCGGGGTTGCGCCGCTGTGGATGATGGCATTGACGGTGGCGGCAAAGGTCATCGGCGTGGTAATCACCTCGTCGCCGGGGCCAATGCCGGCGGCGATCAGGCTGATATGGAGAGCGGCCGTACACGAATTCACGGCCGCTACCTGATTCTCGCCTACCCTCTTATACGCCGCAAAATCATGCTCAAATTGAGCCACCTTCGGGCCTGTTCCCAACCAGCCTGATTGCAGACTGCCAAGCACCTCTGTAATCTCAACCTCCCCAATAGCCGGGGAGCCAAAAACCAGGAAATCATCTCGTATTGGCCGGTTCATTTTTAGTCTCCTGTTCTATACGAATATCATTCTTTACATCTTAAAGCCGACTGCCCCTATGGACAATGGGTAGATCGTTTCTTCACACAGTGAAAGAAACCCATACTTTGCCAGACCGTGTCCAAGGCGCGGCCATCTTCGCCAAAATCTTCGGTTTCACCCCATTAACGGCCGTTTACCGGCACAATCTACAGGCGCTTACATCAACCCGCTGTAACTCCCCCCGTCCACCTGCATCATCAGCCCCGTCACATAACTGGCGGCCGGCGACGCCAAAAACGCTGCCGCCTTGCCAAACTCTTCCGGCTCGGCCATACGCCCCATGGGAATAGTACTCGTCACTTTGTCTCGTTCCAGTTCAACGGTTGTGCCATTCACTTCGGCGCGGTATTCAAAAATGTGGTTCACGCGCTCCGTCGCCGTCCAGCCTGGCAGGATGGAGTTGACGCGAATATTTTCCGCTGCCAGTTCCTGAGAGAGCGATTTAGTCAGGCCGACAACGCCGGGACGCAGCACGTTGGACAACAGCAGTCCACGAATCGGTTCTTTGACGGAGATGCTGGTGACGGTGAGGATGCTGGCGGCCTGGCTCTGGCGCAGGTGGGGCAGCGCCGCGTTCACCAGGTGGACCACGCTCATCAAGGTCAGGTCGATGGCCTGCCGCCAGGCGTCCAGGTTGGTAGTGTCAAACGTGCCGCCAGGGGGACCGCCAGCGTTGGTGATGAGAATATCCAGCCCGCCAAAATGAGCCGCGACATTTGCCACAAGCTGGTCGATTTGTGTTTTGTCGGTC
>JAWOGU010000722.1:0-9089 GCA_046496595.1 Chloroflexota bacterium | reverse complement strand
ATGGGTGATCGTCGTCTTTTTCAGGAAAACCTCGGTTGTGGAAAATCTGTTTGAGAATAACGGTACTTTGAGGCCCAGGTTGTATTGAGAGTAGTTGGTGGCGTTAGACAGAATCAGATAGTTGCCCTCTTGAATGTAGATGGCGGCATTATCCAATGGCAGCACGATGGGCAGTTGTTCCAGAATCCGGGTCAAGACTGTATTCAGGTTCAATTCTCTGCTGAGGACGGTGGCCGACATTTGCAGGCTTTCGGCGATGGCGCGCTGGCGGCGCTCCTGGTGGGTGCGTTCAGTGACAAGTTTTTCAAGGTCTTCACGATAACGGACCAGTTGCGCTTCGATCTGCTTTTGTGTGGTGATGTCGGCGCCGGTAGCCTGGTATTCGATGAAACGGCCGTTCTCATCAAAAAAGCCCTGGCAGGTCCACCGCAGCCAGCGAATCTCGCTGTTTTGCGGGAGTGTCTGCCGTTCGATGACCTGAACGGGGTTTTCAGGGCTAATGCTGGCCAGTTCGCTTTGCACGTCCTGGCGCTCTGCTTTATTGAAAATAGCAAACAGGTTAGAAAAAGACTCTTTCTGACTGTCGGCAAAATAGTTGCGGTAAGCCCGGTTCATGAACGTCAGGTTGCCTGCCTGGTCAAAGCGACAGATCAGCAGGGTTTCTTTTTCCACGACGGATTGGTATAGCTCTTGAGCCAGGCGCACGGCCGTTTCCTGTTTTCGGCGCTGGCTGATGTCTCGAAACACGGAGATGACGTACTGCACCCGGCCATCGCCATCGTAAATGGGGGTGGTGACAAACTCGGCCGGGATACGACGGCCGTTCACCTCCAATTCCACATCATCTAACTGGTTGGCAACCCCTTTGAGCGCCTGACTGATGGGCCGTTTATCGGCTGGATAAGGAGTATCGGTCTGGCTCAGGTAGAGGGGGAAAGTTTCAGAGGCGCTGTCCAATGTGGCCTCAGGATCGTACTGGCTGATTTGGAACAGAGACAGCGCCGCACGATTGATGAAGCGGGGTTTGGCGTCACGGCCGTACACCGCCACCCCCATCGGCAGCGCCTCCAGATATTTGTTGATCAGCGCTTCACTCTGGCGCAATTTGACGGTTGTCTCTTCCGTCTGCTGGCGAAAGTAATTGATCCGATCCGCCAGCGCCAGGGAGAGCAGCGTCACCAGCGCCGCATTGCCAAAATGCCCCGCGAAGTAAAAAAAGGTTGAGTAGGGCAGCACACCCAGGCGGCCAAGCGGGTCGCCGATAGAAATAATCAGTGGCAGCAGCAGCGCCAGCAAAAAGAAACGGGCCGGTTTATACCCCCGGCGCCAGGCTTTCAGGCCACTGAAAACGACCACGCCAATGACCGGCAAAGCAGTGAGTAGAAATAGCGCTTTACTCAAATGCGGGTCTACAACAAAAGAGAGGAGAATCGTGAGAAGAATGAAAACCATGAGTCCGGTTATGAGCCGGTTCAGGCGCGGGGAAAAACTCTTTATTTCCAAAAAGCTGGCTGTGAACAACAGCAGGAAAAACAAGTTGGTTGTGGCCAGGAGCGGAACCAGGTAATGATATTGCTCACCTAGATTGTCGGGCAACAATGCTTTGATCTGTCCGCCAAAAAACGCTGTTTGCAGCGAGGTTGCCAAAATGTAGAGAATGAGATAGAGGTAATTCCGGTCGCGCAGGCTCAAAAACAGAAAGAGATTATAGAGCGCCATGCTAAACATGATGCCGAAGTAGATCCCCCACACCAGGTTTTCCGTGCGTTCGTGGAGATTAAAGGCGGCATGAGACCAGATCGTCAGAGGGATGACCATCGAATTGCTGCTGGTTACCCGCAAGTAAACGGGCTGACCTGGTTGCAATCCGGCAGGCAGTTGAAAGGTGTAATAGCTTTCGGGAACAGTTTGCTCAGTGTTGGGGATGAGCAGCCCGGCCTGCTGCTTTTGGTATCCACCCTCTGGCTGGGGGATAAAGAGGTCTATGTGTTCCAGGCTGACAAATGGAATATCCAATAACCATTCGGGGATGCTCAGGCTGCGGTCGTCGAGGGTGAACCGCAGCCAAATGGCGGCGCGGGTGATGCCAAATTGGGGGGTGGGCGTGGCGCTGGGCGTGAAGCGATTGACCATCTCCGGGCTGGCAACCTGCTCAATGGTAAGCTGCCCGGTCGGGTCTTTGAGGACGGCGATATGGCCGGCCAGTGGGTATTGCTCGGCTTCGTCGGTGAGGGTGACAGGGTCCGGCACGGCCGTATCGCTGCCCTGCGCCAGTGTCACAGTGGCAGCCAGCAGAAGTAGGAACAGAAAAACGAGCGAGGCTGTTTGCTTCATTATCCCCAATTGTAGCAAACTCGGAGCAATTCCAGATATATTCCTGGATTGGTCCATTTTGAACATGAGCAGCGCAAAACGGCCGTTCCCGGAACGGCTGTTTTGCTATTAAGCGTGACCTGTCAAAAATTTGTAGGTTGCTTCGACAGCAGTTTATTCGGCGTTGAATTCGTCAGCTTCGTCCAACCCTTCTTCTGTCACCCACTCGGAACCCGTGTTTTGGCCACCATTGCGGTTCATAATGTCCATCAAGCCAGTCGCTTCGACTTCGTCGTCGGCTAGAGCCAGCAGCAAAACCTGGTCACCCGTGATGGCGTCGCTGATCTCTTTCAGGTCTTCGTGGCTGAGACCCAGGCTTTTCTTGTTGAAGAGGCCAATGGTAGCCCCGGCGGCCGTGCCGGCCACTAAACCACCCACCAGGGTGACGGCCGGCAGGGCTGCACCGAGCACGCCCAACACCGCGCCAACGCCTGCGCCTTTGCCCAGGTTACGCCGACCATACTTCTTTGTCTTGATATTGCCCTTCTTGTTCTTGTACACGCCGCCAATTGCGCCCAGTTTGATGTCCTTGGAAGCTTTGTCCCAGCTTTTCATTTCATCAACGGCCGTTTCGGCTGCGTCTTTGTCGGCAAAAACCGACCACACAAGTTTATTCTGATTATCTAACATGGCTGTTCTCCTTTATTTATCTCAATCGGAAAATGTGAATTTGTGCCGGGCATATCAGGCGCTTATTCCTTACTTCCATCCTTCAATTAAGCCAACTTGTTTACCCGGCCACTTTGTTACAGGTATACCACGAACCGGATCGCCCCGAAACCGCCAAAGATCTAGTTTTATACCTGGCGGAAACGATAGGTATAAAACTGTCTTTTAGGCGGGCGTTAGAACCATCCCAGGTCATTACAATCATATTGGTACTATTGCCCCGGACCAGTCATTAAAGACCAGACTCCACGGGCATACAGTCCACGACACTATTTATTACCCGAAGGAGGTAAATCATGACGATTGTAAGCTTGTTAATTGGGATTGTGATTGGCGGTCTCATCTCCGGATTCGTGATCTGGGTGGTGGGCAAACTGGGCCTCGGCCTGGAGGTAAATAGCTTTGGCAGCGCCTTCATTGCAGCCATTGTCATTGCCATTGTCGGCGGCATCATCAACTGGCTGTTGGGGGTGCTGGGCATTACCATCGGCGGCGGCTGGTTCGGTGGGCTGATCCATTTGATCGTTGCGGCGATCGTCCTGATGGTCAGTGACCGCTTGCTCAAAGGCTTTCGTGTGGCTGGTTTTGTCGGCGCCCTGATCGCCGCGGTGGCCATCGGCGTCGTTTATTGGCTGCTTGGTTGGGTGGTGGGTCTGTTGGTCTAACCTCAGCAATCGTACAAAAAATAAGTTAGCACTTTTAGCAAGGCTCATCTGTTGATTGTGTGCGAATTAACGCAAAAACCAGTCTGTTGGCTTTCGCAAACTTACACATGAGCCTTTAGCAACACTTTCGGTAACAGGCATCCGCTTATAAAAGGAATCGTAACTATTTTGACAATGTTAGATTAAACAGCCGCAAAGCCCGCTGGCAAAAAATTTGAAAAACTAGACGGTAATTGGAAAGCCATTTTTGCCACAAGGCCTTAGAGTGTGTTTTACCCTCATTTTTATCGTGCAGAAGCTTCTTTTTGTTTCACTGTACCAGAGGTAGCTAATGTAACATTGTCAAACTATACAGCGCTGTCGAGGGCTGAGCTTGTCGAAGCCCGGTTCCCTTCGACAGGCTCAGGGAACCTACCTGTATAGTTATAGTTACAAGGAATCAAAGTATGGCCTCTATATCCCAGGTGCGTGAGGGGAAAAGCTTCAGGTTCCCTTCTGCATTCACCATTCTGATTCTCCTCACCGTCGTCGTCGCCATCCTCACCTGGTTTATTCCTGCCGGTCAGTATGAACGGGACGATGAAGGTAAACCAATCGCCGGTTCTTACCACCGCGTCGAAAAGAACCCCCAACGCCTCCTTACCGACACGCTGCTTGCCCCCATAGATGGCATGTACGGTCTCCAGGGAGACGACGGGCAGATTAGCGCCAGCAATGGCTACGGTGAGTTGTACGGCTCCATCAACGTCGCCATCAACGTCGCCATGTTTGTGCTGGTCATTGGTGGTTTTCTCGGCGTGACCATGAAAACGGGAGCCATAGATGTAGGCATCAAAAGCGTGGTCAAACGGCTGGGGCAAAAAGGCTCCTGGTTGATCGTCGCCCTGATGATCATTTTCCTGGCCGGCGGCACCAGTTACGGCATGGCCGAAGAGACGTTGGCCTTTTACATCGTTATCATCGCCGCCATCATCGGCCTCGGCTATGACTCGCTCACCGGTGTGGCTCTGATTATGTTGGGGGCGGGGATTGGTACGCTCGCCTCTACTGTCAATCCCTTTGCCACCGGTATCGCCTCCGGTTTTGCCGGTATCCCTCTGGGTGATGGTCTGGTCTACCGGCTGGCTATCCTGGTTTTGGGCGGCGCGTTGGGCATCTGGTATGTCTTGCGTTACGCCAAAAAGGTGCACCAAGACCCGTCCCGCTCCCTGGTAGCCGACATGGCCGAAGAAAACCGCCAGACTTTCCTGGGTGAAACAACCAATGATGATGTCATTCTGACCGGCCGGCAGAAAGCGGTACTGGCGCTGTTCATGCTGGCGTTTCTCATCATGGTCTACAGCGTTATTCCCTGGAGCGATCTGGGGCTGACTTTCCTGCCTACCCTGGGTTGGTGGTTTCCCGAACTGACGGCGCTCTTTTTTGGCTTTGCCGTCGTCATCGGCCTGGTTGGCCGGATGAGCGAAGCTGCCCTGACCGACAATTTCATAGACGGCGCGCGTGATCTACTCGGTGTGGCTCTGGTCGTCGCCGTCGCCAGGGGCATCTCCGTGGTGATGAATAACGGTCTGATAACCGACACCGTTCTGTATTGGGCGGCAGGGCTTTTGTCTAACCTGAGTCAGGTTCCCTTCATCATCGCCGTTTATTTCATCTACCTGCCACTGTCATTCCTTATCCCATCCTCCTCCGGGCTGGCAACTGTGACCATGCCCATTATGGCCCCGCTGGCCGAGTTCGCTGATGTGCCCACCCATCTGGTTGTTACGGCTTACCAGTCCGCATCGGGGCTGGTGAACCTATTCACGCCGACGTTTGCGGTGGTGGCCGGTGGGTTGGCCCTGGGCCGCGTCTCGCTAGACAAATGGTGGCGCTTTGTCATGCCGTTGGTGGTTATGCTGGCACTCTTAACGATTGTTGTTCTCACCGCAGGGGTTCTTATTGGCTAACCTGCGCAGAAAAGGAGCTTATGATGTCTGGATTTGGTGTTCATTCGGAAGTTGGCAAATTGCGAAAGGTGATGGTTTGCCGCCCAGGGCTGGCACACCTGCGCCTGACGCCGGAGAACTGTCAGGACTTGTTGTTTGACGACGTCATTTGGGTGGAGGAAGCCAAGATCGAACACTACAAGTTTACCGAGGCAATGCGGGCGCATGGCGTAGAGGTATTGGAGATGCACGACCTGCTTGCCAAAACGCTGGAGGACAAAGAGGCGCGTGCCTGGGTGCTGGACCGCAAGATTAACCCCAACATGGTTTCGGTTTTTGGCATGGACGAGCTGCGGGCCTGGCTGGAGGAGATAACGGCCGTTGAACTGGCCGAGCGTCTCATTGGCGGTATCTCCTCCACTGATATTCCCATAGCTCCCTTTACGACCTTCAAAAAATACCTGTCGCCCCACAACTTCGTCTTCCAACCGCTGCCCAATACGCAGTTTACCCGCGACACCACCTGTTGGATTTATAACGGCGTCACCCTCAACCCCATGTTCTGGCCCGCGCGCCGTCAGGAAACCTTGCTTACCACCGCCATCTACAAATTCCACCCCGATTTCAAGGACGGCGACTTCAAGGTCTGGTGGGGCGATCCCGACGTAGACCATCAGATGGCGACGCTGGAAGGCGGCGATGTCATGCCCATCGGCAACGGGATTGTGCTGATTGGCATGGGTGAGCGCAGCACACCGCAGGCAGTGGCCCAGGTGGCGCTCGCCCTTTTTGCCCAGGAAGCAGCCACCCGCGTCATCGGCTGCGCTTTCCCCAAAAGCCGCGCTGCCATGCATTTGGATACTGTCTTTACCATGTGTGACCGCGATCTGGTCAACGTTTATGAAGATGGCGTCAACTCGATTACCCCGTTTAGCTTTTATCCCGGCAGCAAGCCAGGCACGCTGGATATTGTCGCCGAAGAAAAGCCGTTTCTCACCGTGCTGCAAGAAGCGTTGGGCCTGAAACAACTGCGGGTGGTGACAACAGGCGGCGACTCATTTGCCCAGGAACGCGAGCAGTGGGACGACGGCAACAATGTGGTGGCGCTGGAGCCGGGGGTTGTTGTGGCCTACAACCGCAACGTCGGCACCAACACCAAGCTGCGCAAAGCGGGTATTGAAGTGATCACCATCTCCGGTTCGGAGTTGGGGCGCGGCCGCGGCGGCGGCCACTGCATGACCTGCCCCATCTGGCGTGACCCGGTGGATTATTAAAGCGTTCATCAAGATGGCGATTGAGAAAATCGTCCGATCATGACAAAGGAGCAGTCTCATGCCTGTTAATTTATTTGCCCGCTCTTTCTTGAAAGAGTTGGATTTCTCCAAAGAAGAATTGACGTTTTTGTTGCAGCTTGCCCGGGATTTAAAAAGCGCCAAGTATGCCGGCTATGAACGGCCGCGGCTGACCGGCAAAAACATCGCCCTGATTTTTGAGAAGAGCTCCACGCGCACCCGCTGCGCTTTTGAAGTGGCGGCCTATGACCAGGGTGCGCGGGTGACTTATCTGGGAGCCGAAGGTTCGCAGATTGGTCACAAGGAATCTATGAAGGACACGGCGCGAGTGTTGGGGCGGATGTATGACGCCATCGAATACCGCGGAAAGAAGCAGGCGGTGGTGGAAGAGCTGGCCCAATATGCCGGTGTGCCGGTCTATAACGGCCTGACGGATGAGTTTCATCCGACGCAGATGCTGGCCGACGTGCTGACGATGATGGAGCACTGCCCCAAACCTTTGTCGGAAATCACATTTTGTTATATGGGCGACGGCCGTTTCAACATGGGCCGATCTTATCTGGTCACAGCCGCCAAATTGGGCATGGATTTCCGCATGGCCGCTCCGCAGCAGTTCTGGCCCGATGCCGACCTGGTCAACACCTGCCAGGAGATCGCCCAGGCAACCGGGGCGCGGCTGCTGCTGACCGAAGATGTGACAACGGCCGTTCAAAACGCAGATTTCCTCGTCACCGATGTCTGGGTCTCCATGGGCGAACCGGATGCCGTCTGGGCCGAACGCATCAAGCTGCTCAAGCCGTATCAGATCAATGCCAACACCATGACACTCACCGGCAACCCCAACGTCAAATTCATGCACTGCCTGCCTGCCTTCCACAATCGGGAAACCAAGATCGGCGCAGAAATCTACGAAAAGTTTGGCGAAGACGGTCTGGAAGTGACCGAAGAAGTGTTCGAGTCCCCGGCCTCTATCGTCTTCGACGAGGCCGAAAACCGGCTGCACACCATCAAGGCCATTCTGGTGGCTACCCTGGCCGGATAACACCGGCAGTCAAGGCGAAGTCAGGAGTTAAGCGGTGTCTCTCATTGTCTCTGCTTTTTGGATCGGCCTCGGCGTGCTGCTCGTCACCAGTTTTTTGGTCATCATCGGGCAGTGGCGTCTCTTCTTGCGCCGGGAACAGCCCAGCGGCCAGGCCAGCCTGCTGCCCGTTGACAGCCAGGCGATTGCCCAACACCTGGCCGAGGCGATCCGCTGTCAGACCACACCGCGGGACGAGCAGGGCACGCCCGATCCGGAAGCATTCCGGCAGCTCCACCACTTCCTGGCAGAACGATACCCCCTCGTCCACGCCCACCTTAAGCGGGAAGTGATCAACGGCTACAGCCTGCTTTACGTCTGGAAAGGAAGTGATCCCGGCCTGCCTCCAGCCCAATTCATGGCCCACCAGGATGTCGTTTCTTGCCCCGAAGACACCCTGGCCGACTGGACCTACCCTCCGTTTGCCGGAGTGATTGCCGATGGTTTCATCTGGGGGCGTGGCGCTTTGGACATCAAGAACCAGGTGATTGGCATTCTGGAAGCGGCGGAGACGCTGCTGGCTCAGGGCTTTCAGCCGCAGCGCACGCTCCACTTTGCCTTCGGGCACGATGAGGAAACCGGTGGAGCCAACGGGGCGCGTGTGTTGGGCCAGCTACTTCATGAACGGGGCGTCTCGCTGGCGGGCATTGTGGATGAAGGCGGCGGCATTTTTGATGGGTTGTCGCCCGGCGTTCAGGGTTTGGTTGCCGGCATTTGTTTCAACGAAAAAGGGTATCTGACGATTGAGTTCCGCGTCAAAACGGAGTCCGGGCATTCCTCGATGCCGCCCGACCACACCGCGATTGGGATTCTGGCCGCCGCCATGGCCCGGCTGGAGAAGCACCCTATCCGCCCCACGCTCAAATGGGCCAGACACGGCTACTGGGGCTTGGGGAGCGTGGTACCGCTTCATTTGGAGATTGCCTTTGCCAACAGTTGGCTCTTTGGTCCGCTGCTCATTCGCTGGCTTAAGAAAGCGCCGGAAGCGTCTACCGCCATCCGCACCACCCAGGCCCTTACCGTTTTTCAGGCCGGATATGAAGACAACACCATCCCCGCCGAAGCCTGCGCCCTGGTTAACTTT
>JAWOGU010000416.1:0-10072 GCA_046496595.1 Chloroflexota bacterium | reverse complement strand
GCACAAACGATGTGCGCCGTCGGTTACACCTCGGAAGCAGGGGCGGCGGAATGCTACTTGATCAACCGGCCGCCAACTGCGGTCGCCGGCGGGCCGTATCTTGTTGCGGTGAATGCATCTATCGCTTTTGACGGCAGCGGCTCCTACGATCCAGATAATAATTCCCTGACCGAAACATGGTCCGCCGACGGCGGGACCGTGACTGGCAGTACCTACACGGCTGGCAGTGTCCCAGGCATCTTCGACGTGTGTCTGACGGTCAATGACGGGACGGTTGATTCTGACCCCGATTGCACCTTTGTGGTGGTCTACGACCCGAGCGGCGGCTTCGTCACCGGTGGCGGCTGGATCGACTCGCCCGCCGGCGCTTACGCGGCCGACCCAGACCTGACCGGCAAAGCCAACTTCGGCTTCGTCTCCAAGTACAAGAAGGGCGCCTCCGTCCCAACCGGCAACACCTCCTTCGCCTTTGACCTGGCCGGGCTGGCCTTCTACTCCGACAGCTACGAATGGCTGGTGGTCAACCAGGGTGGCACGAATGCCCAGTTCAAAGGCAGCGGCACGGTCAATGGCGCGCTCGATCCGAATGGCAACCCCTACAAGTTCATGCTGTGGGCCGGCGATGGTTCTCCAGACACCTTCCGCATCCAGATCTGGTCAGAAGGCGCAAACGGCGTTGAGACAATGGTCTACGATAATGGCTTCGAAGGCTCCGGCTATGAAACCGGCCAGCCCATCGGTGCCGGTAATATCGTGGTGCACAAAGGCAAATAACATCAACGCACGCTGACCCAGAAAGGGAGCGCCGGTGAATTATGGCGCTCCCCTTCTTTTGGGCAAGAATGGGTAGGGATCCCAATCTTAGTACCATTCAGAAGTAGAATTTTCTATTAAGGGCCAGCCTCGGCTGCATACCTGTAAGGGGTCAAGCCGCCCAATGCTTCATGCGGCCGGATGGCGTTGTACTCTTCCAAGACGCCTCCAGTATGTTTGATATTAACTCCGGGCTGTTGTCTTTGCGGGTCAACAGAATCGTTTTTGGGAGATACCCATAATAGGGCAACTGCGCCGCCTAGAATTGCAACGATCTGATCCACCATTTCGAGTTCAATGCTTGTCATCGCACCTCGTTGATCCAACCATCGAGATTTGACATCGATTATGCCAGGAACGGAGGTCCCAACGCTATATAATTTCTGACACTCCCGTTGGAAATACGGGGTCACAATATTTTTTCCGGGGATATTTGCGTTAAGCGAGCTTTTGGGCTTGTCTACTCGACTAAACTTGACGTATAATTTACTGCTTAGATTATAAAATATTTATCGTGATAGCTTGATGCTGTTCAATGGTCCCTCCTGTGAGGGTCACAAAAATAGCGCAACAAACAAGTGAGTTTGGCCCAAAAACTCGTCAGATAATGTTTTGAACCTCGTAGTTAGCCGAAGTTTGAAAAGAGATTTCCCATGTTTGATGATCCGACTGTTTTACATGAATTCGTCCAATCGCTGACATCACATGACCCCAAAACGGTTAAGGCATACCAATCAGCTATGCGCGGATTTATTCGTTGGTTGAGGGAGCAACCTGGAGGCGACCCATTTTTACCTGACCAAATTACAGAAACAGCCATTCGTGGTTACATGGATTATTTGGCTATCAAGGGGCTTGCTCCGCGTACACGCAGTCAGATATTGACGGCCTTAAGTCGATTTTGCCGTTGGGCGATTAGCGCCGGGTATCTGCAACGTAATCCTGCCAGTCAGATTCAGCGGCCCACCATTGTCAATACCGCACCACGAGAGCTGACTCCCGCGCAACGATACAGCCTACAGACGCGGGTGGAGCGGGAACAATCCCCTCGCCTGTCAGCCATTTTCGCTCTGGGTTACTGGGCTGGATTGCGGATCAGTGAAGTTGCCCAGTTGCGATTGGAGCATTGCCATGTCAATAAACGAGCCGGGCACATCACTGTAGCCGATAGCAAAGGGGGGAAAACACGTACCATCGATCTATATCCTGAAGTCCGGCGTGCTCTTTATAACTATCTGTATGCCAATGACCCAATGCGCCGTGATGCACGTGATCCGGACAGTGCCTATGTGTTCACCAGCCAAAGATCGGCCTGGCTGCGGCGAAAGGGTCGTCCTGATCACCTTACCCTGCGCGGGATTGAACACATCTGGACGATGTTGAAACAACATGCCCGACAAAACGAGCATGAACTGATAGGGGACATCACTTTCCATGATTTGCGCCACGACTTTGCGCACCGGGCGAGAGCGACCGGTTGGGATTTAGAGGAAATAGCAGTTTATCTGGGCCATCAAACACATGATGGGCTACCCGCGATTGCCACAACAGTCCGTTACACATTGCCGGGAAGAAAGCAACTAAAAAAGAAATTGCAACATCTGACAGGTTAGCATATGTCATCCAAGAGCCCGGAAGTCTTAACTCCAGAGCAACGATTATTGTTTACAACCATCGCTGCCGACCTTTCACCTCAGGAAATGGCCCGTTACTATACACTCCACCCTGAGGACATCGCTTTTATCCAACGCCACCGCAAGGCCTCCAACAAATTGGGCAGCGCTTTGCAACTGTGTACCCTGCGTTTTCCTGGACGCTTTTTATTAAACATGACGGAACTGTCGGAAAGTGTGGTTGCTTATGTTGCCAAACAACTGGATGTGCCGGTCACAGCATTCGCACAATATGGGCAACGACCGGAGACACCTTACAACCACTTAACCGAAATTCGACAACAGTATGGTTACCGTTTCTGCGATGAAACGGACGTTGTGCCACTCATCCGCTATCTGCTGCCATTTGCCATGGAAAATGATGAAGCATTACCTCTGGTAGATGGAACCATGTCCTGGATTCGCCGGCACCAACTGATTGCACCACCCATTCTGACAACCGAAAAGCTGGTTTGGCATGTGCAGCGGATTGCCCGTTGGCGCGTTTATCGGCGGATGATCAGCCCTCTGTCAGAAGCACAAAAGGAAATTTTGCGGAATCTATTGGTCGTCGTCGCTGACAAAGGAGGGCAAACGCCGCTATTTTGGCTACGTATCACCGCTCCCAAGCCATCATCTGATGGCATGTACCATCTACTGGAGCGGATTGCCTTCATTAATAACATGCAGTTGCCGATCAAACCGGATAACGTTCATCCGGCCCGTCTGCGTCAACTGGCGCAGCGTGGCCGGCGTTACCGCCCCCAAGCATTAGCGAATCTGGCCAATCCACCGGAGCGATATGGGCTGCTGATAGCCTATCTTTACGAGCATTATCAATCTTTGATTGACCAGTTGGCGGATATGTTTGACCGGTGGCTGGGTGACTTGATGCGCACGGGTCGGAAAAAACAACGCCATTACCTGCATCGCAATATTACCACCCTCAATCGCGATCTCAATACACTGGCCCAGGCAATGGCTGCTTTTCTGGAGGCCAATGCCCAGGGAACGGATCCCGTTACGGCCGTTTTCGCTGTTGTCGAGGAGGAGGTGCTGACAAAAACGGTCGCATCAGCAACCGCCAACACCAGACCGGCCGATATGGATTTCCGGGACCTGGTGGAAAACACTTTCGTCCGTCGCCGCAAAGCCATGCTGGCCATGATGCGTTCCCTTTCTTTTCAGGCCATCCAGGAAACCCACTCTGGTATTGAGGCATTGACCTATGTGCTGTACCTGTTGGACGAACACGACCAACGGGTACGCAACGAAGAGACCGTTGTTAATGGGGACGTGTTGACAGCGCCATTGGAACATCTGAAACGGAAACGGTGGAAGCGGCATGCCCTGACCGAGAAAGGCATCAATCCCAATTATTATGAACAGGCGGCCTTTGACCGGCTGCAAGATGGCCTGCGCTCTGGAGATATTTCTGTAGCCGGCAGCCATCGTTACCAGGCATTTGAGGATTATTTACTGTCACCGGAGGCATGGCAGCATCTCAAAAAGGAAGAGCAGACCCGTTTGGCGGTTTCGGATAACCCACAGGCCTATCTGCGGGAGTGTCAGGAACAGATAGCCGATCTGCTCAAACAGGTGGCCCAGGTCATTGCCGCCGAAGATAGCCATCTTTCGCTGGATGCTGATGGTTCCTTGCATCTGAAGCGCCTGGAAAAAGCAACATCACCGGAGGTCAAAGCCTTGCGGCGACAATTGTACGGTTACGTCCCTCAGATTGAGATGAGTCAGATGATTGCCGATGTGAATGAATGGGCAGGTGTTCCGGGCTTCTTCCCCCATTTGTTAACTGGCGAGGCGCCAACCGGCTATCACCAGACGGTTTTGACGGCGGCTTTAATGGCCTCCGGTATGAATATTGGCCCGACCAAGATGGCCCAGGCTTGTGATTTCTCCGAACAGGAACTGATGTATTCAGCCGAGTGGCACATTCGTGAGGAAACACTGCGTCAGGCGATTGCTGAACTGGACAACTTCGTTCTCCATCATCCCTATTCTCGGCATTGGGGTAGCGGGATTGCCTCTTCGTCTGATGGTATGCGTGTCCCGGTTGTCGTCAATGCCCCCAATGCAGTCTACAATGCCCGCCATTTCTGGTACCGGCGTGGCATTACCATTGTGGCGCATGCAGCCGACATCTGGATGCCCTTTTATCCCCAGGTGGTTGAGGATGCCAGTGAGGCTTTGTACGTCATTGATGCCCTCTGTCATCATGAGACGGATTTCGACATTCAGGAGCATTACACTGACACAGCCGGCGCGACATATCATGTGTTTGCCCTTTGTCGGATGCTGGGCTTTCGCTTTGCGCCACGCATCCGGGGGATAACCAAAAAGTATCTCTATACCGTCGAACCACTGACGGCCGATAAAGCGTTGCAGCCGCTCATCCGGGGAACCATAGAGTCCAACCTGGTTGTTCCTAATTGGGATGAAATGCGTCGTTTATCTGCCTCAATTCGGCACAGCACGGTGTCGGCCTCTCTGATGATGCGCAAACTGGCTTCCTATCCCAACCAGAACCAATTGGCGCTGGCGTTCAGGGAAGTTGGCAAACTGGAGCGTACCATTTTCGTCCTGACTTATTTACTTGACCTATCCTTGCAGCGCCGCAATTTACGTGGTCTGAACAAAGGTGAAGCGATTTGGGGGGCAGCACGTGCCATCAGCAGCGTTGGTCGTGAGGGTGAAATGTACGACCGTGATTTCGATGCCCAGCTGAACCGGGCCAGCAGCACGATGCTGTTGGTGGCCATGCTATCCGCCTGGAACACCGTTTATCTGGATAAGATTGTCAACACGCTCCGGGCAAACGGAACTGAAATCTCTGACCAACACCTCGGACACGTCTCGCCATTGGGTTGGCAGCATATCAATTTATTGGGTCGATACCAGTTTGACCTGGCACAGGCTTACCCGTTGCAGGCTTTACGGTCGCTGCGCCGGCCAGTTGGATGATTCAACTTCCCGGCCAGGCTGATCACAATGAACGACCCCACATCAGGAGGCCCTTGTGGATGTACAAAAAGTTCAGTTAGCAGAAATGATCGATACCTGGGTGCAGGATATTGTTCGCAACAGCAATAGCGATGATCAGGCCGATGAACGGATCCTGGAAAGCATGGTTGATTACATGGGGCCGTTTAAGCATCTGCTCGACAACTGCACCAAACTGGAGATGACCTTGCTCGTCAACCAGTATGACGGTTTCTATCGCTTTGCCAATCTGCTGGAACGGTTGGCACAGGCAATTCAGGATGGGGTCATCGAAGTGCCGGAAGATGCCCCGCTGCCGCCGGGCTGGACGGATAAACCCCAACGGGAAAAGAAGAAACGGCCACGCAAACCCAAGCCGAAACGCAATCAACAGAAACAAATTCGGCGGCCGATCAGCTTCCTGCCCGCCCTAACCGAAGTCATCATCGGCGAACTGGCCCAGACCCAGGAGCAGTACGAGAGCTTCGCCGCTGCCCGGCACAAGCCCCACGTCCTTGACGACACCATCGTCGACCGGGCTATCTGGTTGTATGAAGAACAACTAACCTCAGTACCCCTCCATGAACGGCAACTGAACTGGTGGCTGGCCGATGAGATAACAGACGCGCAGCGGTATCAGGTCAAAGATTTGCAGGCGAAACTGCCCCAGTTGAAGGTACAGACTGAAACGTTGTTGACGCTGCTGGCAGAGTTGAAACAGGGCACGATTGACCGCATCCTGGAGATGTCGGATGAGGAACTGGCTTTGAAAGTGCTGCGAGGGGAACTGAAATTGCCGGGACAGGAGTGAGCATTGAGTGAGTTTACCTGCCACAGGATTATCTCTTGCTGACTTTACAGCCGTTGCGCAAGCTGGTTGAGTAATTGTGTTTTGGCCTTAACGCAAAGATCCCCGGAAAAAATATTGTGGCCCCTATTAGGAAAGCAAGTGTCCTGGAAAGGACAGCCCTGGTTGCCGGGCGTGCAACCGCAAACAATCCGCAAGCGACTGAAACAACTGGGACAAGAAGCCGCCCGGCAGTTGCTAAACGAGGCCGGGAGAACGTCCGACTTGCAGCGTGCGCGAGAGTTGAAGCAGATCAGCCGCGAGGTGGGCCATATCTCACCCCATCAGCTACGTCACAGCCTGGCCCGGCGCCTGCTGAAAAACGGCGCCCAGCTACCGGAGGTGCAGCGCATCCTGGGCCACAGTCGCCTCTCAACGACAGGTATGTATCTTGTTCCCAGTGAAAGGGATTTGCACAGCGCCATTGAACGAGCCGGCGTGTGAGCTATGGTTGAGGTGTATCAATTCCGCGTCTTCCTGCGCGAGATAAGCCCCGCAATCTGGCGTCGCCTACTGCTGCGCAGCGATCAGACGATCGCGGACCTGCACCATGCACTGCAAATTGCCATGGGCTGGGAAGACCTCCACCTCAATCGCTTTGTCATCCGTGGCAAGCAGTACGGCATATCGCACATCGGGGGTATGAGCTTCAGCGATAATCCCCATGCGGTCAAGCTCGGCGACTTCCATTTCCGTATACGCGAGCGCTTTCTCTACGAATACGATTTCGGCGACCGCTGGGAACATGAAGTCAGGTTTGAGCAGAAACTACTTTTGGACCCGAAGCGAACCTACCCTGTCTGTATCGGCGGAGCCAGGCAGTGTCCTCCAGAAGATTGTGGCGGGCCGAGGGCTTTCCAAGAGCTGAAAACACATTATTCGCTGCCCTACATGGCGGATACGTTGTGGCAGATTATCGAGGGAGAGCTTTCTCGCGACGACTGCTGGGAAGAACTGCACGCGTTCCAGTACTGGTTGAGCGTCAATCAGTTTGATCGCCGGAGGGCGAACCGGCGGCTCAAGCACTATGCCGCCGGCGACATAGTGTCGCGCTGGCATGAAGGAGGATGAGGTGAAGATAACGATACAGATCGTCATTGAACACGATGCATTGGACGAGCCTATCACCGAGGAAGTTGCCTGCCTGTGCCGGGGCGACCTCATACCGGAGACCATGGGGCTGACCCTAGCCGAGGGAAAGGCGCTACTGGCCAGTATCCAGGAAGCGATGGTCAAGCACCAGGCTGAAGAGTATGTAGAGCAGCAACGCCACTGTCCGCATTGTGGTGAGCAGCGCGGTCACAAAGGCCGACACGAGGTCGTCTGGCGCTCGCTGTTCGGCAAGTTGCGCATTCACAGTCCTCGTCTTTACACATGTCATTGCACATCGCCGAAGGCAAAGAGTTTCAGTCCTTTAGCCGGCTTGTTGCCGGAGCGAAGTGCGCCGGAGTTGCTCTATCTCCAGACGAAGTGGGCGTCGTTGATGTCCTACGGTTTGACCGTCGACATCCTGGCCGATGTTCTGCCCATGCAAACGAATACCCAGACGGTCATTCTCAATACGCAGCATGCGGCTGAAAGGATGGAGAGGGAATTGGGCGACGAAGAGTACATGTTCGCCCACGGCTGTCCGGCGGAGTGGGCAGAGCTGCCTCCACCTGATGGACGCATGACGGTCGGTTTGGATGGCGGCTATGTGCACGCCCGTGATGGCGACAACCGCAAAGCAGGCTGGTTTGAGGTGATCGCCGGCAAGAGTGTCACCTGGGATGAAGAAGCCAGGTGCTTTGGCTTTGTCCACGCTTATGATGAGAAGCCCAAGCGTCGTCTTTTCGAACTGCTGCAATCGCAAGGGCTGCAGATGAATCAGGACATTACCTTCCTCTCTGATGGCGGCGACACTGTACGCGATCTGCAGCTCTACCTGAGTCCCTGGTCAGAGCACGTACTGGACTGGTTCCATGTCACCATGCGGTTGACGGTCATGAAGAACAGTGCCAAAGGCTTGCCGGCCGATGAGGATCTGCGAACTGTGGCTGAGAATCTGGAGAGCGTGAAATGGTATCTCTGGCATGGCAACGTGTTTCGCGCTCTGGAACTGTTACACTTCATTGAAATGGACCTGGAGATGTTTGAACCGGATGAGACGGTTGTCCGTGAATTATTGAAGAAAGTGCGGGAGTTTAGCCACTACATCGAGGTTAACCAGAATTTCATACCCAACTACGGGGAGCGCTATCACTATGGAGAGAAGATCTCGACAGCGTTTGTGGAATCGACGATAAACTGGGTGGTCAGCAAGCGTATGGTGAAGAAACAACAGATGCGCTGGACCAAACGCGGGGCGCATTTGTTGCTACAGACGCGTACAGAGACGCTCAATGAACGATTGAGAGATACATTCTGTCGCTGGTATCCCGGAATGACGAAGGTAGTTGAGAGTCTACCCCTCGCTGCTTAGCCCCCGGTTTTTGGTGGTCTCCTATTATGGAGGTTGTACCGGCCGGGGAGCTGCCATGAATGCCATCGATAACCTCGATATCCTGTTCATCGTCTTCGGTTTGCTGTTTCAGATCGTCTTGATCATCCACTTTGCCTTTCGCCGCTGGGCATTCCATATCGTCAAGCGGTATGGGCCGTTTGTCTATGCCCTCGGTATCCCGGCCTTCCTGCTCAGTCTGGCTCAAATCGCCGCCGGCAAGCCGTGGACCTTGTGGCTGGGTGGGGTCCTCTTCTTGGTGTGGGGCATCTACGGCTATTATGTTGAATATGTTCGCCAGATTGTATGGCGCGATCCGCCCTATTGGCCGGTCTTAATCCCCTATTTGACCCTCTATCTGGCGACGATCATGTTCTATTGGTGGCCGTTGTGGAATTTGGCGCGACCGCTCTGGTATGTTTATACCGTCCTGTTCGTCATCGCCACGATTCTCAATCTCGGCTCGCACCACCCGGTGGATAAGGATCGACCGCAAGTTGCTTGAGAATTCATATCGGATCAAAGACCCATCTTTCATCGACGCAATCACGCGGAATTCGGGATCGACCTCGAGGATTTCCGTTCCGCAAGGAGAGACCAGAGATGGGGGTTTTTGTTGGGTAGCCAACCAGCGAGCAGCATTACCTGCTTTTCCAGTAAGCCCCCGCCGAACGACGCATGACCGTTTCCGTATCACGTCGCTCTCCGGTAAGTGTTAATTCAGTTTCGGGCCGTCGTAAGTGCCGGCATGAATCTTGTGGTGACATTCTACACACGATTCAGCGGCAGCTTTCGCTCACCTCTACTCCTGACTACCTCCATGTATTTCTGAGTTTCCAGCATCACGCTTACCTCATCCATTCCATGTGATTCACTTCCTGCAATCCTTCGCCATGTGGACGGCTTTCCCGTCCTCGAACTACTACGATTGCTCCGTGACCTTGCATCTCTCGATGTTTAGGCCATCCCGTGTTCCGTGCGAGTTGAACGTCTCTAGACCGGTTTAGGTACGCCTTTCATGTCCTTTATCCCTTTCGCTAAGGGACGCTCTTGTTAGATGTCGCACGAGACAACTATGCAAAATTTATCTCGATAACAAGATACTCAACGTTCGCTTAAATTTTGTGATTAAAGTCAAATCTGGTATACCACCTTATCATGGCGGATATCAATAGCATCGATACTCAAATAGAAAATGTTGACCAATTACCTGTCATCTATGGATTGCTCCAAAAGATGAACGTACAAGCAACTATCGACAGTACCATCCAGCCTCATGGCAAT
>JAWOGU010000181.1:0-13516 GCA_046496595.1 Chloroflexota bacterium | reverse complement strand
CTATGGCCCACATTAACTGTAAAAGAGCCAGGTTCGTGCCTACAGGCAGAACTTGTACGATTTCTTCCAGAACTTGTATAGTTCGGGTGATGGCGATTGACATATGTCCTCCTTGCAGTTGTGTTGCTACTACCTGCAATTATGGACAAGTTGGTCGCCATCAGCACCTATGACTTACCGGAAAGTAAAGTTAGACCTTGCTTGCGGTAATTCATACCTGAGCCTAAATCTCGAATGACTTCACAGCGCCATCCTTTGGCGGCACAGTAGGCTTCGAGCAGCGCTTGTTGTCTGTTCAGGTCTTCTTTTTGGTCATGGGAGGAAACACGTGCATAACAGACAGTCGGTTGACCTTCGTTGTTGATGCTGGCCAGTTTATTGATATCGTAATAGCGGGTGCCTGTTTTGGATCGCCGTTCGGGCAGCAACTCGCCCGTCTCTTCCCATTTTCTCAGGGTTTGCGGCGTCACTCCCAGCAGGGCTGACGCTTCTCCTATCTTTACTAGTCGTTTTTCCATAGTAGTATATACTAACATATAGTAATAGATAAGTCAATACTGTTACGAACCCCACAAGCGTTTGGCGCCATTTGGCAGGGTAAGTCAAATGGACTGACCCTCGATCCCCTAAAATTATGGCAACGTAAACCAAATAATCAAACAGACAGCAGAAAATCATACACTTGTCCGATCTTTACACGATCCTTACCGGAAACAGTGGTTGAATGGAGTATACTTGGGGCAAATTTTCCAAGAACCCGTTCGAGAAAAAGGGGATGTAAGGCATGGGCAAAGAAATCGTCATCATCGGCGGGGGACCGGCCGGCATTGAAGCAGCCAAAGCGGCGGCCAAAGCAGGCGGCAGCGTCACCCTGGTAAACAATGGGCCGGTAGGCGGCCGGGCGGGTTGGGACAGCCTGCTGCCCAGTAAAGTGTGGCTGACGGCGGCCGATACGCTGGGTTCGTTTGCGGAAGCGGAAGGGCTGGGTCTGTTCGGCGCGGCGGGGCAGGCGGATTCGGCGGCGATTGTGGCCCGGATCAGGCTGTTGAAAGGGCAGTGGAGCCGCCAGCAGCAGGCCGAATTGGACAATTTAGGCGTGCGGTTGGTGACGGGAACGGCCGTTTTCACCGATCCCCACTCACTCACCATCAGCCCCGAAGAAAACCAGCACACACTGACAGCCGACGCCTTTATCGTCGCCACCGGCTCTGTGCCCGTTTTCCCACCCACCATGAAACCGAACGGCAAGAACGTGCTGGCGCCCCGTTTTGCCAGCGCCATGGAGACGCTGCCGCGCAGCATTGTGGTGGTGGGAGCGGGCGCGACCGGCGCGGAGTTTGTCTACCTGTTTAACCGGCTGGGACTGGATGTAACCTGGATTGTAGACCAGTTCGGCGTGCTGCCCGATTTTGACCGCGAGGCAGCCGAAACGCTGGCGGCGGCGCTGGCAAATCGCGGCGTCAACATTGTCTCCGGCCACATGGCGGAGCGCATCGATCCGCTGGAAGCCGGAATTGTGGTGGTGACGACCGACGGCGCGGTGCATCCGGCGGCGATGGCCTTCCTGGCAATTGGGCGCAGGCCGGACACGGAAAGTTTGAATCTGGAAGCAGCCGGGCTGACGCTGGAGAAGGGCGTGGCAGTGGTGGACGAAAACGGCCGTTCTGCCCAACCTCACATCTATTTTGCCGGCGACGCCGCCGGCCTGCCCATGATCGCCAATCGCGCCATGGCCCAGGGGTGGGCGGCGGGGCGGCATGCTGCCGGTGCGGCGGCGGTTCCGTTTAACAAGGCCGCCGTCATTGGCGCGGTGTATACCGAGCCGCAGGTGGCGCAGGTGGGCGCGCTGCAAGGCGCCGGCATCCAGATTGTCAAAGCGCCGTTCAGCGCCAGCCTTAAAGCCCATTTGTCATTCCAGGGAGAGGCGTTTGTGAAGCTGGCTTATGCGGGGGAAAACGGCCGTTTAACCGGAGCCGCCGCCGTTGGACCCCATGCCGCCGACGTGTTAGCGCCCGTGATGGTCGCCATCCACGCCGGTATGACTATCACCGACATGGCGGCGCTCTATGCCGCTCATCCCACCTTGAGCGAACTGGCTTTCAGCGCTGCCCGCGCCGCGTAGCGAGGAATCATTTTGAAGGGCTGGTTGATTAGTCCTCAACGCAAACGCACTGTATAGTTGCCCCAAATTTGCTAAACTTCAACCGGTTACGGAGCCAACAGACTCCCCTGAAAACGAAAAGGAAGCCGGGTTTGACCTGAACCGGACCCGCAGCAGAAAAATACATGACATCCGCAAAAAAAATCACGTCCGCTTACTATCTCGGTTTCATTTCTTTGGGGATGGCGGCTGCCTCTCTTGGCCCCACGCTGCCCGGCCTTGCCGACCAGGTTGGCGCTCAAATTAGCCAGATGGGTTTTCTCTTTACGGCGCGTTCCATTGGTTTTTTGTTAGGCGCTTTGTTGGCAGGGCGTTTGTATGATCGTTTGCCGGGACACCGGCTGTTGACCTTCGCCTTATTCGGCGTGGCCTTGGCAATGGCGCTGGTGCCGTTTACATCTAGTTTTTGGCTGGTAACGGCCGTTTTCTTTTTCCTGGGCATCAGTGAATCAGGCATCGACGTGGGCAGCAACACGCTCATCGTCTGGCTGCATGGTAAGCTAGTCGGTCCGTACATGAATGGGCTGCATTTCTTTTTTGGCGTCGGCTCTTTCCTGGCGCCGGTCATTGTGGCGCAGGTGATTCAACTGCCGGACGGCATTCAGTGGGCTTACTGGATCCTGGCGCTGCTCATGATCCCGTCCGTGATCTATGTCTCGCGTATGCCTTCTCCCACCATGCCGGACACCGCGCAGGAAGCCGTAGCCGGCATGGTCAATTGGCCGGTAGTAGGCCTGATTGCCATCTTCTTCTTCCTCTATTCCGGGGCCGAAATTGCTTATGGCGGTTGGATTTACACCTATGCCTTTGCCACAGGGGCGGGCACCGTCACCACGGCGGCCTATCTCACCTCCGTCTTTTGGGCCTCTCTCACCATTGGCCGCTTACTCGGCATCCCCATTGCGGCGCGGCTGCGGGCGCGCGTGATCCTGTTTATCGATCTGGTCGGCTGTTTTGTGAGCATGGGCTTGATTCTACTGGCGTCGGAATCCACAACGGCCGTTTGGCTGGGCACCATCGGCCTGGGGCTGTCCATGGCCTCCATCTTCCCTACCACCCTCACCCTGGCCGAACGCAATACCAACGTCAGCGGCGCGGTGACAAGCTACTTTTTTGCCGGGGCCAGCCTGGGCGGCATGACGATTCCCTGGCTGGTGGGCCGCCAGTTCGCCCAGAGCGGCCCGCAGGCTATCCTGCTCATTATCTTTGGCTGCCTGGTACTGGCTTCCGGGGTGTATGGCTTGTTGATGCGCCAAATTAAGGTGGCGCATCCGGCGCAGGGCGCGGCATAACCTGTTTTTCTCGCTTCCGCCCCCAAATTTGCTAAACTACCAGCATGAACAACGCCAGAATACTCGTCGTTGAAGACGAAGCCAGCATTCGCAACATCGTGCGCACCTACCTGGAAAACGCCGGGTTTGTCGCCATCTGCGTAGACAATGGCCTGGATGCCCTGGCCCAGGCTCGCCAGCACAAACCCGATCTCGTTATCCTCGATTTGAACCTGCCCGGCATGGACGGCACCGAAGTGGCGGCGCGGCTGCGCCAGGAATCGGACGTCTACATTCTCATGCTGACGGCGCGCAGCGAAGAAAGCGACCGGGTCGCCGGCCTGCGCATCGGCGCGGATGATTACCTGACCAAACCGTTCAGCCCGCGTGAACTGGTGGCCAGAGTGGAAGCCATTTTGCGCCGTTCCCGGAACATTGGGCAGACGCCGCGCCACCAGCTACAGTTTGAGCATCTGCGCCTGGACGCCGACGCCCATGAAGTGTATGCCGGAGAAGAACTGGTTAACCTGACCCATACCGAGTTCAACTTGCTCCTGGAACTGGCGCGCCATGCCGGCCGGGTGCTGACCCGTGACCAGTTGATTGACAGGGTTTGGGGCGTGGATTTTTATGGCAATGACCGGGTGGTGGATGTGTATGTAGGCCAGGTGCGCCGCAAGTTGGAAGAAGCGACCGGGCTGGTCCTCATCCAAACGGTGCGCGGCGCTGGCTACAAGTTTGTAGATGAGAAAGCGTAAGCCGTTAGCCGTAAGCCGTTAGCGGTAAGCCGTTAGCGGTAAGCCGTAAGCCGTAAGCGGACCACGGATAACGGCTTACGGATCACGGATAACGGACTTCCGATTGGGAGCTAAGAAATGGGCGGCATTTTAAGGCAGTTACGATGGCGCATCGTCATCGCCAATATGACGGTGGTAGTGGTGGGCGTGGTTCTGCTGCTGCTGGCGGCGTTTGCCATTACGAACCGGGTGACCCCGGCGAGCGTGCAGGCGCAGTTAGCGGCTCTGGCTGACGCGGATGGCAGAACGGTGGCGGCGGCGACGGCGGATGTGTTGACATCTTTTCAACGGTCGATTTTAACGGCCGTTTTCCTGGCGGCTTTGGGCGCAATTATTGCCGGTCTGGCGACCAGCTTTCTGTTGGCGCGGGAAATCCTGCGCCCGTTGGATGAGATTGCCACCAGCAGCCAGCGCATTGCCCGCGGCCACTACAACGAGCGCGTGGCCGTGCCGCCCAGCGACGAATTGGCGCTCGTGGCCGACAACTTCAACCAGATGGCCGAATCCCTGGAGCGCGTCGAACAGCAGCGCGTGGCCCTCATCGGCAATGTCAGCCATGAACTGCGCACGCCGCTGGCGGGGCTAAACGGCTACCTGGAAGGTCTGATGGACGGGGTTTTTGCCCCGGACGAGGAAACCTTCGCCCTCATGGACAAGGAAGTGCGCCGCCTGCGCCGCCTGGTTGATGATTTGCAAGCCCTGTCGCGGGTGGAAGCGGGCCAGATTTCACTCAGGCCGGCCGTGTTTGACCTGATTCCGCTCATCGAGCGCGTCCTGGCGCAGCTTCGCGCCCAACTGGAAGCGCAAAACCTGACCATACACAAGGCGTTTGACCTGCCCATAACGGCCGTTTACGCCGACGAGGATCGCACCGCCCAAGTCCTGACCAATCTGGTGGGTAACGCCATCCGCTATACGGCGGAAGGCGGAGCGGTATTTGTCAGCGTGAAGCAGGAGGCGAGCATGGCGCAGGTGTCCATCCGCGATACGGGCATCGGCATTCCGCCGGAAGCGCTGCCCTACATTTTTGAGCGTTTTTACCGGGTTGATTCGTCGCGCACCCGCTGGAGCGGCGGCAGCGGCATTGGCCTGACGATTTCGCGGCATTTGGTGTGGGCGATGGGGGGAGAGGTAACGGCCGTTTCCTCCGGCACCGGCAGCGGCAGCACCTTTACGTTTACCCTGCCCCTATCTAAATCTTGAGTCGTTTTGAAGAACGAGAAAACATATCTTCTCAAACAAGCGCGAGGGAGTTGGTTGAGCCTGTCGAAACCAACGGTCTTCGACTGGCTCAGACCTCGTTCCCCCAGAATATTGAGAAGACACGAGAAAACTATGAAAACACGCCGGCTAGTCTGGTCTTTGCTGATTTTGTGGCGCGTTTGCGCCATCGTCCCGGCTCAGGCTCAAACCGAAACCGAACCCCCGCCCGGTTACCGCCAACTGCCCGATCTGCGCCTGTTTGCCGATCAGCCTTACGGGCAGTGGGTTGGCTCCGGGGACGGTCTGCTCATCGAAACCACAGACGGCGGCCAACTGCCCATCGACAGCGGCGAAACTTACGCCGGTTTTCCCTCTTATCGAGTTAACATAACACGTGAAGAGGGACAGTGGGGCTGGTGGTCTTTCATTTTGGCCGGGAATGACTGGGAAAACTTTAGCATTGCGCCTTACGTGGCCGATGGCGCGTTGGAATTTAACGTGAAGGGCAGCGCCGGGGGCGAAGATTTTAAGATTTCCCTGCAAGATCGCGTGCCCAGCCGCAGCCCCTCTGAAATGATGACGCCTGAAATCACCCTCTCCAGCGTTCAGCCGGTGACGGATGAATGGCAGCACGTGCGTATTCCATTGAGCAGCTTTGTCGCCGCCGGTTCCGGTTTTGCCGCGGATGAGTTTTTCACCCTTGTTTTTACCGGGGCCAACGCCGAAGCAATGACCTTCTGGCTGAACGACATCAAGTTTACCTCCGGCGGCGAGGAGCCGGGACACCCGGCGATCAAACTGAACCAGGTGGGATATACGCCGCCGGCGGTGAAAGTGGCTCACGTCACCGGCTTTGATGAAGCGTTGACGGCGCAGGTCGGTACGCCGTTTTCGGTGCGCTCCTTGAGCAATAATCAGGTGGTGTATCAGGGTGAACTGGAGCCGGTGGCGGCTTATGACGCGGTGGTTTCCGGAGAGCGGGTGCTGGCGGCCGATTTCTCCGGCCTGACTGCGCCTGGCGACTATTACCTGTCGGTGGACGCCTACCAGATGGCGGACTCGCCGCCGTTTGCTATTGGCGCCGACGTGTACGACGAACTGCTGGCCGATTCGCTGCGTTATTTGTATTTGCAGCGTTCCGGACTGCCGCTGGCTGAGACATATGCCGGGCAGTTTGCCAGGGGCGCGGGACATATGCAGGACGCGGAAGCGGCGTTCCGGTCCGGGGCAAAGCCGCCGGTGGACGTGGCGGGCGGCTGGTATGACGCGGGTGATTATGGCAAATATGTGAATGCGGGCGCAACGGCCGTTTCCGACCTGTTATGGGCCTACGAAACCTTTCCTGAACAGTTCCCGGATGGGCAGCTAAACATTCCCGAAAGCGGCAACGGCATACCCGACCTGCTGGACGAGGCGCGTTGGGAACTGGACTGGCTGCTCAAAATGCAAGACCCCGATTCCGGCGGTTTTTACCACATGGTGCAGCCCACGGAGCAAACCACCATTCCCACCGCCCTGGAACCCCGTTTCATTGAAGACGAGGCGGATGGGCGGGAAAATGTGCGTCCCACCGGCGGCACCGGCAGCGCGGCGGCGGCGCTGGCCCATGCCTCCCTGGTCTTTGCCGAATTTGATGCGGAGTATGCGGCGACGCTGCTGGCGGCGGCCGAAAACGGCTGGGACTATCTGCAAGCCAATCCTGATGGCGTGGCGCCAGTCGCCGGTCCTTACAGCGATGCCGATGACCGCGATGACCGCTTTTGGGCGGCGACGGCGCTCTACCGGGCGACGGGCGGCGACGATTACCATGATTATGTCAAACAAAACTACAAGGTTGTGGAAAGCTTTTTCACCAGCGAAGAGGACAATGCCTATGGCGTGGGCAAAATGGAGATGGTGGCCTGGCTGCATTACATGGCGGCTGAAGAAAAATCGCCGGAACTGGCGGCCTATTTTGCAGAGATATTTGGCGGCTGGTCGGAGCGCATGGTAGGGCGCTGGCAGGAGTCAGCCTGGAACATTGCCTTGATGGATGATGATTTTTACTGGGGCAGCAATCTGGTGGTGATGACCACGCCTATGGTGCTGGTGATTGGTTCTGAACTGTTGGGCGAGCGGGATGAAACGGCCGTTATCATGGCGCAGCAGGCATTGGATTATTTATTGGGGAATAACCCGCTGCGTTTCAGCTACATCTCGGGTTATGGGGCGGACAGCTTGAGCCAGCCTTTTTCCACACAGTGGAGTTTAGACGGCATGGAGGCAGTCCCGCCAGGCATCCTGGCGGGCGGACCCAACGCCTACGACAACCCGCTGCTCTATTCCAATTTTGCCGGTAAGCGGTATGTAGACAGCGCCGGGGCCTGGACCACGAACGAACACACCATCTACTGGAACTCGGCGCTGGTTTTCACGGCGGCGCTGGCGGCGGAGGTGGGGGGCAGCGTCACGGAACCGATGGCGATGCCTGAAATCGTGAGTACTGTCGCGCCCGCCGCGCTGACGGCAGGGGAAACGGCCGTTATCACCCCCGAAAGCAGTAGCAGCCAGCCGGAAACGGCCGTTGTGAATACGGAACTCCAGACGGCGGTGACCTCCCTGCGCCAACTGCTGCTGCTGGTGGGCGGCATTGGGCTGGTCTTGATTGGGGTCGTTATCGTTTGCACGCTGTTGGTTTTGCGGGCGGTCAGGCGGGGAAGATGAACAGGGACGAGACCAACCCGGTGGTGATTTTGTCTGGCGACGTATGGCACATTGCAGAAAACGGCCGTTCCTCCACCACGGCCCACTGCGGCAAACCCCTGCGCGACCGCCGCGCCCATTCCCGCCTCAGCACCGTCGGCCTGCCCCACATCTGCCCGGCCTGCCTCCAGCGTTACCGCCAGGATTTTAAGCTGTGAGCTGTGAGCTGTGAGCCGTAAGCCGTAAGCCGTAAGCTGTTAGCTGTAAGCTTTTAGCTGTTAGCTTCATCCTTCATCCTTCATCCTTCCCCCAAAGTGAGTTATACTGTAACCAGTCAAAGCGCACGCTGCTGACGGAGCCAACAATCCACCCCTCAATACTCTCCTGAAAAGTGACTACTAAGCCTCTCGAGGGCTGAGCCTGTCGAAGCCCGTGTTGCCTTCGACAAGCTCAGGCAACGGACTTAGTAGTTACCCTGAAAAGCAAAAGCTAGAACCGGAGAGGCAAAATCCTCTATCTCTAGCTCTACACTCTAGCTATTTTTACAGGAGGATAAGCAAATGATCGATCTCACACAAGTTTCCACATTTGGGCAGTCGCTATGGATCAACGCCATGCGCCGGGCTTTCATCGAATCCGGTGAACTGCGCCGCATGATGGACGCCGGTATCAGCGGCGTCACCACCTCGCCGGCGACCTTCGCCCAGGTTATTCTGGGCAGCGCCGACTACGATAAGCAGTTACAAGCGCTTGTCGCCGCAGGCAAACCCATCAAGAAAATCTACGAAGCGCTGGTGGCGGATGATATCCAGCGCACCGCAGATGTGCTGCACGTTGTCTATGAACAAACCGACGGCATGGATGGCTACGTCAGTCTGGAGTTGGATCCGCAGTTGGCCCATGATACCGTCAAACTCGTGGCCGAAGCCCGGCATTTGCTGGCGGCGGTAGACAGGGGCAACGTCATGATTGAAATACCGGCGACGCCTGCCGGTATTGAGGCGTTTAAGCAGCTTCTCAGCGACGGGTTGAGTGTAAACGTGACCCATGTCTTCTCCCTGGAAGTGTACCAGCAGGTGCTGGAGGCGTATATGGCGGGAGTTGACATCATGCTAACGCGCCACAGCGTCTACCGCTTTGCGCCGGTATCAGTTGTCTCTGTGTCACTCAATCGCATTGACGCCAGAGTGGATGCTATTTTGCGCCAGCGGGGTCAGGAGAATCTATTGGGTGAGGCGGGGCGGGCGGTGGCAAAAACGCTCTACAGTGTGTTTTACCGTACGTTCAATAGTGAAAAGTGGTCTAAACTGGCGCAGCGGGGCGCCCGTGTGCAGCGCCTGTTGTGGACGGGTACTCAACCGCGTGATTTCCGCTATCCTGACACATATTATGTTAACGCGCTCATTGGTCCGCATACCGTTCAAGCCCTGTCGCCGGCGACGCTGGCGGCTTTTCAGGATCATGGCGTCCTGGGCAATACTTTGTTTGCCGGCCTGGGCATGCCGGGTGTGCATTTGCAGCGGTTGGCGGCGTTGGACATTGACATGGAGGGGGTAGCGGCGGCGCTTCAGGCGGATGTATTGTTGGAACGGCAGGCCGCTTTTAAGAACCTGGTGCATAACGTGGTGCGCAAACGAGACCTGCTGGAGGAGAATTGGCGCTATATGCGGATGCAGTTGGGGGAATGGGAAACGGCCGTTTCCACCACCATTGATCACCTTTGCCGGGAGAAAATTGCCTGCCGTATCTGGTCCCACGACCAGGATGTGTGGCCCCAGCAGAAGACAGACCGCGCCGACCCCCTCGGCTGGTTGTATCTTGTCGAAACGATGCAGCCGAATCTGGGGCAGTTGCAGCACATGGTCCACACCGCGCAGGCGGCGGGATATACCGAGGCGCTAGTCATCGGCATGGGCGGCCCCAGCATCACCGCCGCCCTGGTCAGCGATATATTCAGGACCGCCAGCCGCCCCTGCCTGCCGGTCAAAATTTTGGATACGACGGATCCGCGCACTTTGCTGCGGCAGGCGGAACAGTTGGATCTGGCCAAGACTTTGTTTGTCATTGCCAGCAAATCGGGACAAACTGTGGAAACGCTGTTCCTGTTCAGCTATTTTTACCAGCGGGTCGTGGATGCGCTGGGCGAAGCTGAAGCCGGGGCGCATTTTATGGCGGTGACGGATCCGGGTACGCCGCTGGCCCGGCTGGCAGCGCAGCGCCACTTCCGAGAGCTTTTTGTGAACGATCCGCAGACAAACGGCCGTTTTGGGGCGCTTTCCTATTTTGGACTGGTTCCGGCGGCGCTGGCAGGCGTGGATTTGCCCCGGTTGTTGGGGCAGGCGGCCGTCAAAGCGGCCAATGCCAGCGGCTGCAACTGCGCCAAAAACGGCGACAATGCCGCTGTACAGCTTGGCGCGGCGTTGGGCGTGCTGGCCCAACAGGGCCGGGACAAAGTGACGTTTATCCTCTCACCACCGCTGGCGTCCTTTGGCGATTGGGTGGAGCATCTGCTGGCGGTCAGCACCGGCAAGTCGGGTAAGGGAGTGGTGCCGATTGTCGGCGAGGCGCCGGTCGGCGAGGCGCCGGTCGGCCCGCCAGCGGGGTATGGCGCTGACCGGGTGTTTGTCTACGTGCGGCTGGAGGGTGATGAGACCTATGATCAGGCGGCGGCTGCCCTGGCAAAAGCGGGTCATCCGCTAATTACCATGAACCTGCATGACGTGTATGACGTGGGCGGGCTTTGTTTTACCTGGCAAATGGCAACGGCCGTTCTCACCCATCTGCTGGCTGTGAATCCGTTTGCAGAAACGGCGGTAGATGCCGCCAAACAAAAAGCTGTGCAGTCTGGGCAGGAATTCAAGCGCATCGCGGATCTGCCCCCTGTGAATTACGCGCCTCTGACGGCTGATGCGCTGCAAGGCTTTCTGGCGCAGGCCAAGCCGGGCGACTACGTGGCGCTGCTGGCTTTTGTGCCCAAAACGGCCGAAAATGACGCTGCCCTGCAAACGCTGCGCGGCCAAATCAGCCGCCATACCCATCTGGCGACGACAGTGGCTTATGGCCCGCGCTATCTCCATTCCACCGGCCAACTGCACAAGGAGGGTCCGGCAAGCGGGTTGTTTGTGCAGTTGATTGCCCTGGATAATGATGGCGGCGCGCCCATTGACGCCCTCATTCCCGCGCTGCCGGTGGTGGAGCAGACCGGCTCCACCTTTGGCGTATTAACGCTGGCGCAGGCTGTGAAAGACGCGCAGGCGCTTAAAGCCGCGCGGCGGCGGGTGATGACGTTTCCGGTGAGCGCTGATGTGAGCGCCGATTTGCAGAAGATTGCGTTGTAGCGAGATTGGTCCAATCTTCAAGATTGGACCATCCTGAATCACGGTTAAGCGCAACGGGAACGGCCGTTTCACGTATAGCATCTCAGTTCGTAACTGTACAGTTCGCTGCCTGAGCTTGTCGAATCGTTGCCTGAGCTTGTCGAAGGCAACGATTCGACAGGCAGCCGGGCTTCGACAGGCTCAGCCCTCGAGAGACTGTATAGTCACCTCAGTTCAACCAATCAGGAGAGTATGTTATGCGTAATCAAGGGCAATTTTATTTAGGAATCATCATCGTGCTGGCGGGTGTGGCGCTGCTGATTGCCAACGTCTTCCATATTGACCTGGGTATTCTGTGTTGGCCGACCGCCTTTATTCTGCTAGGCGTTTTCTTGATTTTGCGGCCCAAAATGGTAGAGCCGGGCACGGAAATGACGCAAAAGGTCTTGGGTGAAATTGAGCGTTCCGGTAACTGGCAGGTGGTGGATGAAGAGTTCTGGTACTTTGTGGGCGACATTGAATTGGACATGACCAAAGCCGACATTCCCGACGGCGTCACCAAGATTCGCACAATTGGTTTTGTGGGGGATATTGATATTTACGTCCCGGCTGAGGTGGGTGTGGCGGTATCCAGCACTGCTTTTGTGAGTGATGTGGCTTTGCCGGACAGGAAAGAGGAAAATTTCCTGACGCCTGTCAACCTGCGTACCGAAAACTACAAACTGGCCGAGAAAAAGATTTTATTACAGGCCACCTGCTTTGTGGGCGACATTAAGGTGCGGCAGATTTGATAGGGGTCTTGGGTGATGAGCAGCGTGGCGGGTCTAGAGTTCATACCCGCCACGCGCTGCTCGCCACCACAAGAGCGTCATGTCAGACAAACGCAAAAAGGCTGTCCAGAATTGGACAGCCTTTTTTATGTAATTCCCATATCTTCTTAATATTCTGGGGAACGAGGTCTGAGCCTGTCGAAGACCGTTGGTTCGGCCAAGACCGTTGGTTTCGACAGGCTCAACCAACTCCGCCGCGCTTTTTTGAGAAGATACTAATTCCCGGTCAAATCGGTTAGTGGCGGGGCAGCGGACAGGCAGATAGGCGTATACGAAGCATTTATTCTTCCTGTAGCCGGCTGATTTGCGCCGATCGGATACAGGCTGCCAAAACAAAAAAGCCTGTCACCAGCAAATATAAAGAGATGAAAATTAGTCCTATGAGCATCAAAGTTTCCTCCGGAAAAAACACTGTTACTTATATAGACGTATCAGAGGCAAAAAAGTAACGGCCGTTTTACCCGGTTTGCCCGACTGCCTAAAAACGGAAATAATCCCGCCTGGAGGTGTGGATGACGAGACCACCCATTACGCAGCAGGTTACATTTTTACACACGGCCAATCTGGCGGAAACGGCCGTTTTCTACCAAACCATCCTCGGCCTGAAATTGGTACTGGATCAGGGCAAGTGCCAGATATTCCAGGTGAACGGCGGCGCCTTTATTGGCTTTTGTGAACATTTTGCAGGAGCCAACCCGGATGGCGTCATTCTGACTCTGGTTTCTGAACAGGTCGATGCCTGGTATGATTATCTGGCGGCGCAAAACGCGCCCATCGAAAAGCCGCCGACGCACAACGAAACTTTCAACATTTATCACCTTTTTCTGCGCGACCCGAATGGCTATTTGGTGGAGATTCAGCAATTTTTAGACCCGGCCTGGCCTGGAGAGAAATAGCAAGCGGGGATTAGGAGATTTAGGGTTCGTAACAGTATTGACTTATCTATTACTATATGTTAATATATATTACTATGGAAAAACGACTAGTAAAGATAGGAGAGGCATCAGCCCTGCTGGGAGTGACGCCGCAAACCCTGAGAAAATGGGAAGAGACGGGCGAGTTATTGCCCGAACGGCGATCAAAAACAGGCACCCGCTATTACGATATCAATAAACTGGCCGGCATCAACAACGAAGGTCAACCGACTGTCTGTTATGCACGTGTTTCCTCCCATGACCAAAAAGAAGACCTGAACAGACAACAAGCGCTGCTCGAAGCCTACTGTGCCGCCAAAGGATGGCGCTGTGAAGTCATT
>JAWOGU010000170.1:0-9343 GCA_046496595.1 Chloroflexota bacterium | reverse complement strand
CTTCTCAATATTGGACTTTTGACAATTTCATTGACATAATCATGAAAATAACAACATTCCACTCGACTAGACATTCAGTAACAAGGTTTTTCGGCTAATTAACTCGGGGTTTGGGTCATTTTAAATTTTTGCTCAAACCCCAAGTTAATTCACACATTTGTTGTAAAAGCTGATGCGCAGTCGAGTAAGAATTTACAGACACGAGTCTTATGTCAAGCATTTTGTCAAAAGTCCAAATCTTTGCGCCTTCGCGTTAAATTGTTTTTAACAAAGATAGGAGTTCGCTGATGCCATTGAGGCGGGGGAAATTGGCGTCGGGGGGGAAGGCCTGGAAGTGGCCGACGATGCCGATGAAGGGCAGTCCGGCAGCGCGGGCGGTTTCGTAGTCTACCAGGGTATCACCGATGTAGACGGCGGAAACGGCCGTTTCTCCCTCCATCCCCAGCGCCGCCAATGCCAGATGAATCCCTTGCGGGTCGGGTTTGGGCCGGTCCACATCGCCGCCGGTGATGATCACTTCAAAGAAATCGCTCAGGTTTGTCTGCGCCAGGTCCCGGTGTACGCGGTCTTTAGAGCCGGACGTGATCAGGCCAAGCTTAAACCGCTTTGCCAACTGCGCCAGCACTGCTTCGGCTTCCGGGAACGGCTTGCATTCAATGGTGCGTACTGCTTCCAGCCAGACCTCGTCTGCCTCCTCCCACAGCGCTTCCGGCAGACCCAGCAGGCGGTAGGTTTCCAGCCAATCGGGCGAATACACTTCAAAAAAGCGCTCTTTGCTGACCTCAACGCCAAACTGAGGCAGCATGATTTCATACGCGCCATAATGCGCGGCGAAGGAGTCGAGCAGCGTACCGTCTAAATCAAATAACAGGGTTTGAAGGGATGGTGGGTATAAAAAAGTAGTCATGGTTGGGATTATAACCCATGTCTTTCTATCATTTCCATACCCAGGGCGAACCGGTGATTCGCCCCGGCGCCGATTGTTTGTCGTAAGGGCGGGCGGTTCGCTTGCCCAATTTTCATGATGAAAAAAGCAGCTTTTGCCACGCTTACCGGTTCAATACCACCAGGGCGATAAACATCAGGAAAACGGCCGTTCCCAACTCCAGCACCAAAAACGCCCCAATCCATGTCCAGCGCAGGGCGGTATCCTCAAGCCGCCGCGCAAAAAGCAACAGCACAAACGTATCGGCTGCCACGGAAGAAAGCGCCACTGCCCCCAATACCAGCAGCGGTATGGTCATGCTCGCCGCCGACATCTCGGCCGTCAGCGCCGCCGTTATACCGATGGCAAATATGATGAAAACGGCCGTTGCCAGCCACAACCCCACAGTGATCAGGAATAGTTTGAACATATCAGAGACCCTTTTCCCAGGTATAAATAACCACAAAAGTCTATCTATAGTCACACGGAAAACCAGTAACCAGACTTTTGTAGTCTGCTCTATGACAATTCTGGTAGAATCAAACCTGAATTTAACAGGATGAAACCCATGGCCAAACACATTCTCGTGGTAGATGATGACGCCCTGATGCGCCGCAGCATCACCTTTAAGCTGGAGCAAGCCGGTTATACCACCACCAGCGCCGGCAGCGCCGAAGACGCGCTGGACCTGGCCCGCCAGGACCGCCCCGATTTAGTGCTGCTCGACATCGGCCTGCCCGGCATGGACGGGCTGGACGCCCTGCGCCAGTTCCAGCAAGAAATCGCCAACGTGCCCGTCATCTTCGTCACGGCGCGGCGGCGCGAACTGGACACCATTCTCGGCCTGGAACTGGGCGCCGACGCCTACATCACCAAACCCTTCAACCCGGATGTCCTGCTGGCAAACATCAAATCGGTACTGCGCCGCACCGCGAACCAGCCTGCGCCTGAACCAGCCTCCACCCGGCCCGATCCCATTCAAGTGGGCGATCTCATCATCGATCCTGGCGCTCACACCGTCACCGTAACCGGTAAAGCGCTGTCCCTGCCCGCCCGCGAGTTTGCGGTGCTGCATACCCTGGCTCAGGAAGCGGGCTACGTCGTGGCGATGGACGATTTGCTAACCCGTGTTTGGGGCGAAGAATTTCTGGGCGAGCCGCAGGTGGTCTACGTCCACATCCGCTGGCTGCGCGAAAAAATCGAAACGGATCCCCAACATCCGCAGCGCCTGCTGACGGTGCGCGGCGTGGGGTACAAACTGGTTCCCTATTTTGAGATTAAAGATTGAAGATTGAAGATTGGTTCCTCCTCAATCTTTAATCTTTAATCTCCAATCTCCCCATCTCTAACAACATGAGACTACGCACCCGATTTATTCTCAGCCATATTTTGCCTGTTTTGCTGGTTGTGCCCTTGATTGGGCTGGCCCTGATTTACCTGCTGGAAACGCAGGTGCTGCTGCAAGATTTGTCGGCGAATCTCAGCCAGCAGGCGGCCGTGATTGCCACCGTAGCCCACGGCCGTTCTGAAATATGGAGCGACGCCGGCGAAGCCGAAGCCTTTATCGCGCTCTTTAACCAGCAGCTCGCCAGTCAGGTTTCCCTGCTGTCCCCGTCAGGGGAACTGCTGGCAGCCACCGACCCGGAACTGGCCCAAGAGCTGCTGCAAACGGTAGACCTGGCCCAACTGGAATCCGGCCGTCAGGACGTGGTGCTGAAATATCAACTGGGCGAACAGTCCGCCGTGATCCTCTTCCCCATCATCAACGTCAACAACGAACTGGTGGGCATTGTGCAGGTTTCCGACGAATTGGAGAGTGTGGCTTCCGGCTTCACGCGGCTGGCGCGTTACTTGCTGCTGGTGCTGGGCGCGGCGCTGGCATTAGGCGGGGCAGTGGGTCTGATTCTTGCCATCCGGCTAGAGAAACCAATTGTGGCGGTGACAACGGCCGTTTCCGAAATCGCCGCCGGCCAGCGCACAGACCCCATCCCCGAAAGCGGCCCGCGCGAAACCCAGGAACTGGCCCGCGCCGCCAACCATCTGGCCGCCCAACTGCGCCTGCTGGAAGAAACCCGGCGGCGTTTTTTGGCCAACATTGTGCATGAGCTGGGACGGCCGTTGGGCGCGCTCAAAGCGGCCGTCAACGCCCTGCGCTCCGGCGCGGGCGACGACCCGGCGCTGCGTGACGAGTTCCTGGAAGGCATGGAGCAAACCATCACCCGCCTGGAACCGCTGCTCGACGACCTCTCCCGCCTGCACGGCCAAATCCTGGGCACGCTCACCCTGGACCTGGAGGCCACGCCGCTCAGCGATTGGCTGCCGCCGGTGCTGCTGCCCTGGCGCGCCGCCGCCCAGGAAAAAGGTGTTCACTGGCAGGCAGACATTCCCCCCCATCTGCCCGCCCTGAACATCGATCCCGCCCGTCTGGCGCAGGTGATGGGTAACCTGCTGAGCAACGCCATCAAGTTCACCCCCGCCGCCGGAACCATCACCGTTTCAGCCGGTTCCAACGAGGCAGAGGTGTGGCTTAGCGTGCAGGACACCGGTCCCGGCATTGCCCCGGCCGAGCAAAGCAAAATTTTTGAAGCGTTCTACCGCAGCCAGGAACACCGCCGCTTTCCGCAGGGGCTGGGCCTGGGTCTGACGATTGCTCAAGAGATAGTGCTGGCGCATAACGGCCGTTTAGCTTTAGACAGCGCACCCGGTGAAGGCAGCCGGTTTACAATACATCTGCCCAAGGAAAAAACACAATGACCACTTATCAGATTACCCAGGAAGACAACGCTTCAGCGGAAGAGAAAAAGATCATCAACCAGGGTTTACACGTCTACAACGTCGCGCATTTTGGCTATGATGATGGCAAGCCGCTCATCCTCTTCCTGCGGGATGACGAGCACACCATTGTAGGCGGGCTGCTGGGCTACACTTATTGGGATTTCCTGGCAATCGACATCTTTTGGCTGGACGAGAGCGTGCGCGGTCAGGGATTCGGCGAAACGATGCTGCGCATGGCCGAAGAGGAAGCGCTCCGGCGCGGCTGCACCACCGCCCATCTGGACACCTTTGAGTTTCAGGCGCCCCGTTTCTACGAGAATTACGGCTATAAAAAATGGGGCGAACTGGCAGGCTACGCCGGCCGCTTCAAACGGATTTACTACCAGAAAGAGCTGTCATAAGCCGTTGAGGCTACAAGCTACCACAGGAGGAAGCAGATGGCGCTGGGTGTTGTTTCATTGCTGGATGAGCCGCATTTTGAGATGGTGGAGCGGTTGTGGCAGGAAATGAAAGAGCGATTTGGCGTGGGAAATCCTGAGGCCAAAGTGATGCCGCATTTTTCTTACCACGTGGCCGAAACGTATGAAGTGGAACCTTTAGTGGAGTTTTTAACGGAGGTGGCGGCGGGGCAACGGCCGTTTACCATCACAGCCACCGGTCTTGCCATCTTCCCCGGCCCGGAACCGGTGCTTTACATTCCCATCGTGCGTAATCAAGAACTCACCGACCTGCACACCCGCTTATGGTCCCGCCTGGGCGACCTCGCCGAAAAGCCTTTCGCCTACTACGCCCCCACCAACTGGTTCCCCCACATCACCCTGGGCCACGCCGACGTCACTCTGGAAAAATGGCTGCCCGTCATCGCCTGGCTGCACCAGCAGCCAATCAACTGGACCATCTCCATCAACAATTTCTACGTCCTCGCCAATGAAGCGCCAGGGCACGTCAGCAAAGCCCACGTCATGTTTGGCCGCGTCTAGCCTGTAGCCTAGTACCCGTATTCGGTAATCCGTGTGCCGTAAGCGGCTGCCAATCTTCAATCTTCACTCTTCAAAGGTCTGGGCAGCGGGAACAGGCCGGGAACCCGGCGGCGGTATTGGGTATATTGCTCACCAAAAAAGTCGGCCAGACGGCGCTCTTCTACACGAGAACCAGCCCAAAAATAACCGGTCGCCAGCAGATTGAAGAAAAACGCGTTTAAGGTCATCACAGGGTTGAACCAGAGCAGCAGCATACTGAAGAAGTAAAGGGGATGGCGCACCAACGCATACGTTCCTGCCGTCACCAGTTTAGGCGGCAGCGTCAGCTCCTCTTCGCCGCGCACATAACGCCATGCCTGGCGCAGCCCGACAAACTCCCACACATCAGTCTGCCATAAAGACGCTGCCAACCCCAGCAGCCCTGCCGCCTGCACGGCGACAGCGCCATATGCCCACGGCGCCGGAATCTGCCAGAGCACCGTCGTCGGAACCTGCGTCCACAAAATGTAAAACACGGGCAGTATGGTGATGAAGGCGAAGACGTTGTAAAACAGCCGGTACCAGGCCGTATATATCCGGTCGCCGACGCGGCGGTGCACGACCGCCTTCACCCGCCGTGAAGCGGTAAGGCTGTGCAGCAGCGCCCACAAAATGAAACTGACGAAAAATTGAAGCATAATCTCTTTTCCAGGTGACAGTCACCTCGGAGGTGGCTGTCACTTCACCTGTTGTTTGCCATTTCACCGTTTGCCGATTATAAATCGCAGCCGAGGAAAGATGCAATGAGTGACGAACAAACCATTTTTAACGATGAAACCTGGGCGCAGCTTCCGGCCTTTTTGGAACATTTACCGCAGCCTATCTACCTGATTGTGTGGGGCGATGAACACGCCAGCCCCGCTGAAAAAGAGGCGGCGCGGTTGTGCCGTACCCTGGCGGAACGGTTTGACACCATCCAGTTCAGGATGCTGCCCCAACGCATTAACTACCCTTATTGGCCGGTGATAGGCGTGATGCGCGGCACGGTGGAGGAGTACGTGGACGTGGGCGTGCGCCTGGTGGGGCTGCCCTCCGGCTACCAGATGACGTCGTTTATCACGGCGATGCAGGCGGTGGCGTTTCAAGGGTCCACGCTGGAAGCCAAAACGCGCATCCAACTGCACAATCTGGCGGATGAGGTGATTTTGGAACTGGTAACGGCCGTTGACGATGAAGCCGGCCCGCTGATGGCCCAACCCCTGTTCAACATGGCAGCCGTTAATGAACACATTCGCACCTACCTCATCATGGGCGATATGTTTCCCCAGGCGCTGTGGAAATACTCGGTCTACCAACTGCCGCACCTGGTGATCAACAACCGGGTCCACCTGGAAGGCGTCGTAGATGAGGAAACAATTGTGAAACACATCGCGGCGGCGGTAAAAAAGTAGATAATTGTTCACCCGCCCCCTGAGCCTGTCGAAGGGGGCATCGGTTTCGACAGGCTCAACCGACGGGGACAGTGAAAAAGTAGAGGCATGGCGGAGTAGGGGGGCTTCGCGAAGCGCCCCTACTCCGCCATGCGCCCCTACTCGCGGTATAAAGCGCCAATCTGCGCCGCAAAGTCGGCTATGCTCAGGCGCAGCGGCAGCGGCGACAACACCTCAACCGCGCCGCCCAGCCCCAGCAGTTTGGTACGCGCTTCCTCCAAAGATTCAAACGTCAAAGTAAGCACCGCCCAGCCATCGTCAGCCACGGCTTCGACGGCCGTTTCCGGCGCTGTTTCGCCAAAATAGTGGGGAAGCTGCTCTATGAACTGCGGCGCGACGCGCACCGTCACCGGATACTGCGCCCGCCGGGTCTCAAAGGCTTTACACCACGTTTGCCAGAAGGAGGTCAGTTCAAAGCCGGGATCGCGGCTGAACGTTTCATCCAACACCACTGCTTCCAGGAGTTTGGAGATGCGTTTAGCCAGGAAACGGCCGTTACGCGCATAGACCACATACCACACCCCCGCCTTCGCCACCAGCCCATACGGCTCCACCACCTGCGTCACGCCCACCGCCGGACCAAACGGCGTGGCATAGTGGATGCGCAGTTTGCGATCCTGCCACACCGCCTGCTGCACCACCGGCAGATGCAAAATGGACTCGCCGCCCTGAAACCACCACGCCGCGTCCAGATGAATGCGCTGGCGCACGTGGCTCTCATCCTGGCGCTGCCGGGCGGGCAAAGCGGCCGTTAGCTTGAGCAGCGCCGAGCGCAGTTCCTGACTCACGCCCAAATCGGCCAGCGGTTCCGGGATGCTGAGCATGAACAGCGCCCGCACCTCCGCCTCGTTCATACCCGTCAGCGACGTGCGGTAGCTGTCCAGCAGAGCATAGCCGCCCTTCACCCCGGTCTCGGCGTAAATGGGCACCCCGGCTGCCGACAGCGCCTCCACGTCCCGGTAAATGGTGCGCTCCGTCACGTCCAGTTCCGCCGCCAACGCCCGCGCCGACATCCGGCCCCGCGTTTGCAGCAGCAGTAATAGTGATAACAATCGATCTGCCCGCATTCTCGAATTCTATCACGGAACCCTGACAGTAGGCGTCAGGGTTTGCCGTTTATACTGGCGTCATCAATCATTTACAGGTCTTCAGAGTGGCGGGTGGCGGGTTTGCAGGTCAACTTGCCACTCGCCGCCCGCCACTGAGGACCGCAAGCAAGGAGTTAACCGATGAGTAAAAATGAGGTACGAATTGTGAAACTGGAACCGATGCGGGTCGCCTCTGTCCACGGCTTTGGGCCGGAACCGGAAGGCATCGCCTGGGATAAGGTGATGGCTTTTGTGGCAGAGAAAGGGTTGAGCAACGGCCGTTACTTCGGTTTCAACAATCCCAATCCCGCGCCCGGCAGCCCGAACTACGGCTATGAGCAGTGGGTTACAGTAGGACCGGAGGTGGAAGCGGCAGGCGACGCCGAAATCAAGGAGTTTGGCGGGGGCTTGTATGCCGTGATGCGCTGCCAGGGGGTGCAAAACATCCCGGGGGCGTGGAAAGATCTGGTCGGCTGGGCGGAGAGCAGCCCCTACCGGCGCAGCAATCACCAGTGGCTGGAAGAGGTGCTCACGCCGCCGCCTACACCCGTGGAGGAGTTTGTGCTAGATTTGTACCTGCCGATTGCGAACAGCTAACCTCGCCATTATGCGATGATAGATTGGTCCAATCTTTGGTGTAGATGTTCATGGGGTTTTACCCCTAACTGCTCATTAAAAACTTACCCCTTTAGATCATGCGGGACATAAAGTGCTGAGGTTCTATCATATTCCTAGAAAATAATTAAGGAGTATAGTTATGAACCAAACAACTCCAGCACAACGGCGAGACTTTTATCAGCGACATCTTCTTGGTGAAACCTACCAAGAAATTGCACAACGTGCAGTTGTATCCAAAGAGTGTGTGCGCTATTGGTGTCGCCGTCAACGAGACGGTGGCACTTGTGAAAGCTGCTATCATCGTTCACCACAAGGGCTACTCAGCCGCTTTTCTCCAGTGGTACGCTATGCCATTTTGCGGTTGAAGCTAGAGCATCCTCGATGGGGACGAGAACGCATCCACTATCATTTACAGAAAAGACGTTCCTGTCAGGGTTACACATTGCCGCATCCATCCAGTATTGGGCGTTATCTACACCAATGGCCTCGTTTTCGCCGACAACCACGGAAAAAGCCCACTCAGCGACCTAAAGCACCCTTGCCAACGGCCGTTCACCAACGCTGGCAATTAGACTTCAAGGTTGATATCGAACAGGCCGATGGTCAAAAACTGGCCTTGCATACCTTAGTGGATCAATATAGCGGTGCCTGCATTCACGCCCAATTGTTACGTAAAAAGACATCGGTGCGGAAGGTTGAACGAGTAACCTGGCGTGAAGCGCAGATGACCTTACGTTGCGGTTTTGCCTTCTGGGGCACCATGCCCCAAGAGGTGCAGACTGATAATGAAACAGCCTTGATAGGCCGCCCTGGTAAGGATTTTCCTTCCGATTTCACCTTATGGTTGCAAGGCTTGGGCATGTCCTATGCCACGATTAGACCAGGCAAATGCACTGATAACGCTGAAGTCGAACGAGGACATCGTACCGTCAACGATTACGCTATCGTCGGACAGGAGAAAAAGCCAGTAACAGATCTACAACTTGCCGTACAACAAGCAGCACGCGAGTTAGTATTTAGCTTACCATCTCGAGCCAAATCCTGTAATGGGCAGCCACCAGCGACAGCTTATCCAGAACTACTGAGTCCTCTACGCCCTTATCAAATGAACCACGAATTGGCGCTTTTTGACCTCGGTCGTGTTGATAACTTTCTAGCCTCTTTCCACTGGGTACGTAAGACAGACAAGGTAGGTAGACTGCAACTAGGTGGAAAGAAACGACGATATTGTCTGGGACGACAGTATGCCCAACAGCAATGTTGTATTCGTTTCGACCCGACTGACCGGCATCTTGTTTTTTCTCTTCAAGGTGACGACCAGAAAGAAATCTGTCGTCACCCAATTCGTAGCGTAACTGCTGAGGAACTCATTGGCCTTGACGATCCTTCAGTCGAATTGACATCACAGCAACTTCCTCTATTACCGGAGGTTCTTAGGGGGTAAATTGTTAATGAGCAGTTGGGGGTATAACCCCATAAGCTTTTACA
>JAWOGU010000045.1:0-10859 GCA_046496595.1 Chloroflexota bacterium | reverse complement strand
GCCCCGGCCGCCGCCGTCGAACCGCCGCGTTTTGATTTTCGCGCAGAGATGGCCGAAACGCGCCGCACCGCCGACGCCATGCTGGCGGCGGGTGACGTGGCGGGCGCGGAGGCTTACATGGAGGCCCGCCGCCGCCTGTTTGTGGAAAACGGCTATGCCATTCGCAAACTGAATCAGGCTTATTTTGCCTTTTACGGCGCTTATGCCGATGAGCCGGGAGCCGCCGGCGACGATCCGATTGGCCCGACTGTGCTGGCGATACGCGCCGCCAGCCCCTCGCTGCGCGACTTTTTGCGCGCGGTGGCTTTTATTGGCAGCCTGGAAGATTTGGAGCAGGTGGCGGCGGAGATGGGGGTGGAAAGGGAAACGGCCGTTACTCGTTGAGCATTGCTTGCACCACTTCCCTCATGCGGGTCGCTTCCTGATAATAATCGCCGGGGGGTAGATCTAAAAAAGCATTTAAGTCAGCCAACGCGTCCTGATAACGAGCAATTTGCTGGTACAACAAGGCGCGATTAAAAAGTGTTTCCCTTTCATACCCGGACTCGTCAACCAATAAGGCGTTAAAATCAGCCAAAGCCTCGTTATAACGCCCCAACTCCCTAAACAATAAAATCCCACGTTCCAGGCGCACGCGCTGAAACGTGGGATCAATCTCATAAGCTTTATTGAAATAACGTACCGCCGCCTCATGTTCACTGCGCATACTGTTCGTATTGCCAAACAGTCGGTGCAGTCCGCCCCAGGTATAAACGAGGTAAGCCCATAAGAAGCGTAACATAGTGGTCAGTATACAGTGAACAGTTTACAGTGAACAGTTTACTGTAAACTGTTCACTTCTTCACCTTCTTCACTCTCGTTCGCCAAGCCACCGCTCTGTTTGCATGGCGGCGGCCACGCCCTGACCCACGGAGGTGCCTACTTGTCGATAGATGGGGTCTTGAATTTCACCGGCAGCAAACACGCCCGGCACACTGGTGCGCATCAATTCGTCCGTGATGATGTAGCCGTGTTCATCCATCGCCAGTTTGCCTTCCAGGAATTTACTGTTGGGATAATGGCCGATAAACACAAAAACGCCGTCAATAGGCATCTCGCTGGCTTCGTTGGTTTTTAGGTTATGCGCTTTAACAGCTTGAACAGTGCCGTTGCCCACAATTTCGTCAACGGCCGTGTCCCACACGAAGCGGATTTTCTCATTGGCATAAGCCCGCTTTTGCAGCGCTGGCCCGGCCCGCAGTTCATCCCGCCGGTGGACAACGGTAACGGCCGTGGCAAACTTGGTCAGGAACAAGCCTTCTTCGATGGCGCTGTCGCCGCCGCCTACCACAATGACCTCCTTGCCCCGGAAAAAGAAACCGTCGCAGGTACCGCAGTAGCTCACGCCCCGGCCAATGAATTCCTCTTCACCGGGCACGCCCAGGCGGCGCGGCGAGGCGCCGGCTGTCACAATGACGGCGTCGGCCTGATATTCATTGCCGTAAGTCTTTACTGTGAAGGGGGATCCGTGGCTGAAATCAACGGAAACAACTTCGTCGTACTCCAGGCGGGCGCCAAAGTGTTCAGCCTGTTTTTGCATCACGTCTACCAGTTCGGGTCCGGTGAACAGGTGTTCTTCGGACCAAAACCCAGGGTAATTTTCTATTTCGGAGGTCAAGGCCACCTGCCCGCCGATTTGGGTGCCGACGATGACCAGCGGCTGTAGTTGGGCGCGCGCCGTGTAGATGGCGGCTGCCAGACCGGCCGGACCGGAGCCTATAATGATGACATGTTCTTTTTTCATAGATTTATCCTTCGCGTTAAAAATGTTGGCGAGATTGGTCCAATCTTTAAGGTCGGATCCATTTGGAAAAAGTGTCTACCTACAATAGACAGGAAAAGCAGATAATTTCTTACGAGTTTGGATTGTAACGTGAGGGTGGCAGGGATTCAATGTGGAGCCTGCCGTAAAAACCTGAAACTACTCCGGTAAATAAAAAGGTGAGGCGCCAGATCCGTTTTGTTCCGGCGGTGGTCCATCCGGTAAACAGCGCAGAGAAAACACATTAGGCAAAGCTTGCACCTGATGCAAAATGCGCACCAACTGCCGCGGCCTGAGAATTTCCAGCGTTAAAATAATATTCAATTCACCGCCTCGCCGGGGCGGCGTATAAATATAAGCAATGTTAATTTGTTCTTCTTCCATTAAGTGCGATATTTCAAACAACAGGCCCGGTCGATCATACACGTCCACCTGCACTGTCACCTCGTGCGCCTGACGCGGTGATTCACTCCAACCCAACTTCACCATACGCCCGCGCTCCGGGCGCAGCAGATGGCAGTTTTTCTTATGCACCGTTGTGCCGCCATCTTTTCGCATATAGCCAAATATCGAATCCCGCGGACGCGGCTGGCAAGTCCCACAAAGATCAATGCGTTTAGTCGGAGATTTCGTAATAAAAAACTGTTCACCCTCAACATCTTGCACCCAATTGTCAAGATTTCTCCCAGGTCCCACACCCCAAATGCGCTCTAACACTTGTAAAGCCACTTCAGTAGGCAGCAGTTCGGCGCGGCCCACAGCATGATAAAGCTCCTGCACATCACCCAAATCAAACAAAGCAGCCGCATCCTCGTGGGAAAAATCAGGAATACCCAATATGTTCAGTTCATCCTGAACCAGTTGTTTCCCTTCGGAAATCGCACGGTGAACCGGCAAACGTCTAAACCAGCGGCGGGCATGAGCACGTGCATAATTGGTGGTAATGTACCCTAAATCATCCACCAGCCAGGCTCGCTGCGGCTGGGCGCGCACCTTTTTCACAATGCGTACCTGATCCCCGTCGTGCAGCGATTTATTGAGCGGATAAAACGTATCATTCACGTAAGCGGCGTGAGCCTGATTTCCCAAACCGGTATGGATGGCATAAGCAAAATCAATGGGCGTAGCGCCCTGTCCCAGTTCCACAACTTCCCCTTGCGGTGTGTAAACCCGGATCTGTTTACGAAAAACATCCTCTACAACCCCCTTCACCCCGGCAGCCGGATCCAACGGTTCCATATTGATATTTTCCGAAATCTCTTCAAAAAACACCTCAATTCGATCCGCCACACCTTTAGACCATAAGGGCGTTCCGGCATACAACCATTTTGCCAGCACCCCAATTTCAGAAACCTTGTCCATCGCTATCGTGCGGATACGAAGTTTCATGGGCATACCGCTGCTGTGCAGCACGGTCGTGTGCAAAGAACGGTAAAGATTGTCTCTAGGAACGGCAATATAATCATCAAATGAGCCGGGAACAGGCTTCCATAATTGGTGTAGATGTCCCAGGGCCAGGTAACAGTCAGGCCAATCGTTCAATAAAATGACCATGCGTATTGTTCGATCAATATCTTCATAAGACCCGCCGGAAGCAATGACATCTTGATAAACCGAGTAAATGCCTTCTGGCGATAATAAGACATTACGCACATCAATATCAGCCTGTAATAAACAGTTGAAAATTTCACCGCTGATTTGATGGTAAATTTCCTGATGCTTCTGTTGAAGATCCTCGAGCCGGTTTTTGATAACCGTGTACGCATGATTTTGTAGAACTTCTAGAGATAACGCCTCTAATTCACTTTTTAATTTCCACAAACCCAAACGATTTGCCAACGGCGCATATACAGACAAGGTCTCTTTTGCCTTTTGCCGCTGTTTATGGGGCGGAAGGGCTTTGATGGTGCGCATATTGTGCAAACGGTCAAACAATTTGATGATAACCGTACGCACGTCAATCGTCATTGCCCTAAATAATTTGTGTAGTGTCTGATCTTGGATTTCTTTTGGAGAAAGGCGTTTCCCTTTGGCGACGCCTTCTATGACGTCTTTGAGCTTGGTAACGCCATCGACCAATTGGGCTACTTCCGTACTGAATTGCCTTTCTATTTCCTCAACGGATACTTTTGTATCCTCAGCGACATCATGTAATAAAGCCGCTTCAAGGGCGGGCGAATCCAGATGGTATTCGGATAAATAAGAGGCGACTGTCAGGGGGTGATTAAAAAAAAGCTCGCCCGATTTACGGCGTTGGCTGCCATGTTCACGACGAGCAAGGGCGAACGCTTCTTGCACACGCAAACGCTCTTCTACGCTCAGGTAAGAATTTATTTGCGCAAAGAACTCTGCTGCGTCGGATGTCGTGTCATACAACATAGTCCTTTATGATAATGAATAATCAAAAAAAACAAAAATGAGTTGAGGCAAAGCTTAAGCTGTCTGCGCTTTTTTGAAATCATAAAAGCGGTAGCCAACACCTCTTTCCGTCAGGATATATTTAGGATCGGCCGGATCTTCTTCAATTTTTTTGCGCAGGTAATTGATGTACAGACGCAAATAATGAGTTTCATCCCGATATTCATACCCCCAAACTTTTGCCAGGAGCGTTTCATGAGGCACAACCCAGCCGGCGTTTTGAATGAGTTGGCTTAACAATCGGTATTCGGTGGGTCGTAAATCAATCCGTTCGCCAACCACAATAACTTGATGTCGATTAAAGTCTATCGATAAACGATCATCGATATCAAGCACCGTACGCGGCGGCGGCGTCGGCCATTGGGCGCGCCTTAAGACGGCGCCGACACGACTGTTCAGTTCACGTGGGCTAAATGGTTTGGTAATATAGTCGTCTGCTCCCAGCCCCAACCCCCGGATTTTATCTTCTTCTTCGCTTTTCACAGTGAGGAGGATCACGGGGACGGTGGAGATTTCGCGGAGCAGGCGCAAGGTTTCAAAGCCGTCCATTTCCGGCATCATGACATCCATCAGGATTAAATCCGGGTTGAACTTACGAATTTGATCCAGGGCTTGCAGGCCGTTTTCCGCTTCGATAACCTGATAGCCCTCCAATTCCATATTCATGCGGATGAAACGGCGCATACGCGCTTCATCATCTACAATGAGAATGATTTTGGGGGCGCTTTGTTCTAATGTGTCGGGAATTTGTTCGACCATTATTCACGTACGAAACCGACTATGTCGCTGGCCTCTGCTGCCGGCAATACTTGAATAAAATTGATGCGGTGGATGGGGAAAATGACAGAGTTGACTTCTTCATCAAGGTAATGTAGATCCATGCCATCACGCCGTCGTGGGTTATGGACCTGGATCAATTGATCCATTGGTTCTGGTAGTTTTTCGACTTCACATACAACAGGGTCTTCACTGACAATATGGACAATTACTGTTTGCATAAGATTTCTCTACTCTTAAAAAAATATATGGACAAGTAGTTCGCCAAAGCGCAGTTCGTCGCCGCTTTGGAGAGGGTATGGTTTACGGGCTGGCAGGTGATGATTGTTTAGGAAGGTGCCGTTTGTGCTGCCTAAATCCATGATAATGATGCCTTGATTGGACCATTGCAGCAGCGCATGGATTCTGGAAACGCCTAATTCGATACCGTTGTCTTCGGTCAGGTCCAGGAAGGGATCGGAATTGTCGGAATCATCTTCCAATGATCGCCCAATTTTGATTTGGGTGCTTAATAACAGCGTGTATCGATGACGGCTGCTGGGAACAACGAAGGTGATTGGTTTTCCTTCACCTAAATTGGTGATTTCCGGCTCTGTTACGGGGGGAGGCGGCGAGCGGTGGGCAAATTCGGAGAAGGGAAGAACGTCGGTTGCTTGGCGTTGATCGTGCAGCAGGTTTCGCCCGCATTCGCTGCAATAAAGGGTGCCTTCGTATTGGGATGCGCCACAATCTTTACAACGGATCATAGGTATCTTCTATTTTCATGGTTTGGCCAATCATGGTGCGTGTGCCGAATTTTAATCGTTTCCGCCCTTCTTCTGAAAGTTCACCGATGTTTGATAGACGTTCTGTTTCGGCGTTGGCTTGTTGGGCTAATTGGATTTCACCTGCTTCTAGTAAGCGGGTGGTGAGGCGACGCAGCCGGGTGGCGGCGGCGCCAACATGGCCTGCTTCTAAATCTTCCCAAACTTTCTCGTTCATGCGATACATGTTTAACATGCGTACGGCTTTGACGATGTCTTGGGGTGGTTCGATTGCCGGGGCGTTGCTGGAAAGGATGATCTGTATTTGGGCAGTGAGTTTTTGCTGCTGGTTGTTTTGTTCTGTGATTTCGGCGGTGATTTCGAAGGGGATGGTGATTTTGGATTCGTGTTCTTGGGGGTGGATCAGGAGTTCCAGGAGGATGGACAAGCTGCCTTTGCCTTCGAGGTTGCCGAGTTTGATTTCGCTGCCTTCAAGTTCCAGGGGTTGAGCAAAGGGCAGTAGTTTGAAGCCATATTGGAGGGTGACTTTTTCTGGAAAGCTCTTTTTGAGGCGCAGGTTACGGCCGTGGATGACGCCGAGTCCTTTAATTCTTTCTTGCAGGTAGTCGATGATTTGGGTGGGTTCTTCTATGTAGGCGGAGCGTCCACCGGAGGGGGCTACGAGTTGATCGAGGAACTGGTCGTTCCATTCGCTGCCGATACCGAAGGCGGAGAGGCCGATGTTCCATTGGCTGGCTTTTTGAGCGAGCTGGATGCATTGGTTGGCGTCGCCGTAGGTATGGCCGTCGGTGAGGAGGATGAGGTGGTTGATGTAGTTTTGCAGGGGCATCTGGCGCATTTGCTCGATGCTGGTGAGCAGGCCCTGGTAGATTTCGGTGCCGCCGGAGGCCTGGATGTCTCTGATGTGAGAGATGATGACGTTTTTGTTTTGGATGCGGGTGGGTGATGTGACGACTTCGGCGCGGTCGCTGTAGCTGACGATGGAGATGACGTCTTCTGGTGCGAGTTTGTCTATGATGAGTTCAACGGCCGTTTTTACACAGTTTAGCCGTTCTCCCTGCATGGAGGTGCTGCGGTCTAGCGCCAGACACAAGTTAATAGGCCGGCGGGCGCGGGTGGCGTGGGTGGGCGGGTTGACTTCAAGCAGGAAGTAAATCGCCTGGGCGGTGTCCGTCAGCTTCATTTTTTGGCGGCTGCATTGCACCGTGAGGGTCAGGGAGGGAGCGGCGGTTTCTACGAGCAGGGAGTCGTAGATTTCGCGGCGGTTTTTGTCTGAGAGAACTTCGTAAGCCTGGAGCAGTTTTTCATACGCTGGATTGGATACTTTGCTCGATGCTTCAGGAAAATTTGTGATCAAGGCAGCAAAGGCTTCCTGAATGTCACTCAGTGTGGCTGACGTTGGTAAACCCAAGGCATCGTAGTAGGATTCGCTGCTCATGATAGTATGGATTAATTCCGCTTTCCCTCGATATGGATAAAACTCGGATTATAGCTCAAATTCGACGACAACGGCCGTTATATTATCAAAGCCACCCACGGACATCGCCGCCGAAAACAGGTTGTCAGCGGTCGTATCGATTGAATTGTGTTGGCTGAGAATCTCGCGAATTTCCGCATCGGAAATGAAACCAGATAGGCCATCGCTGCACAGCAGCAGGACGCCGGATTTTGGCAGCAGCCGCATATAGGTGTCTACTTCCACCTCGTCCGACTGCCCCACCGCTCGCAGTAAAATGTGGCCGTAGCGGTAGAAGGTTGCCTCTTCCGCCGTGAGCTGCCCCACATCTTGCAGGCGCTGCACCAGAGAGTGATCACTGGTGATGGATTCTAACTTGTCGTTGGCAAACAAATAGAGGCGGCTGTCGCCCACATGGGCCACGTGCAGGCGCCGCCCCAAGACCAGGCCAATGGTGAGCGTGGTGCCGCTGTCCATTTCTCGATCATAGTCATAGACAGCCTTATTGGCCCGCTGAACGGCCGTTGCCAGCACTTCCTGTATCGGCGTTTGCATCACTCGTTCGTCATCATTCAGCAGGGGTAAATATAAGCGCTCAATAATGGTATGGGCGGCCGTGCGTGAGGCGATTTTGCTGGCTAAATGACCATCCGCGTGCCCCCCCATGCCGTCCGCCACAATAAACAGGCCAAATGGCTGTACCTTAAAATGTCCGCCGATTTCCGATACAAACGCAAAACAAGAATCCTCATTACGTTCCCGACGGGCGCCAACATGACAGCGCACTGCGGCATTCATACTCGGCTCATCAGTCAAGAGAGGTTCCGTCGGACGGGTAATAATAGGGCGTGTTTTTGCTGCCTCGGCGATGTTGATGAACGGGTTCCGGACAAAAGGCGTCGTGGCATCCCCTTCATTCACGTCGATCATCTCTTTTTCTTCCGCCGCGAGAGCGTCCTCTGGCCCGACAGAATCCGCTGCCGCCGGAAACTCGGGAAACGGCGCTTCTTCCGCGGCGTCAGGTTCGGGCTTGGGCGGTTTAGCAAACGACTCCAATGGCGTGTCGGCGTCATCATCTTCTTCCGGTTTATTATTCTGCGTTGACTTATCAGTTGTCATAGATCACTTTTAATCTTTCCTGCATTACATGGATCGGTACAATTAGGCAGGCAGTGCGTAAAGTAAATGGTTTGTCGAGCCAATGTAAACGATACCTTCATCGTCCACAATGGGCGATGATACCACAGGGCTGCCGGTGTTAAACTGCCACCTGCTATCCCCTCTTTTAACAGAAATACTATAAACATTACCATCGGTGGAACCAAAATAGACCGCATTGTTTGAGACAACCGGAGAGGAATTAACCTGTCCTTTTGTTTCAAACAGCCACAACTGCCGCCCGGAATTCATGTCCAGCGCATATAAACAACCGTCCGATGAACCAATATAAACAATATCGTCGTGAACAACGGGGGATGAAATGATGGGGCGTCGGGTGCGAAAACGCCAGATAGCCCAGCCTGTGCTGGCATCCAGGGCATAGACAGTAGCGTCCGTAGACCCCACCACCACCACATCCTCATACAATGTGGGTGATGAGGTGACAGCTCTTTTGGCCTGCGACTGCCATAAAGTTTTGCCTGTGGAAAGGTCCATGCAATAAATGTAGCCGCCTTCCGTGCCCACATAAACGCGCTCGTCGCCGACATAGGGCGTGGAGCGCACCGCACCAAAGGCATTGGCGGCCCAGGCTTTGCGCCCATGTTTTACGTTGAGCGCGTATAAGAACCCATCATCGGAGCCAAAAAAGACGTGGTCGAAGCGGGCGTTTGGGGAAGAGTAAATAGAATTTCTGGTTTCATAGTGCCACTTTTGGCGGCCGGTACGCATGTCTATGGCATACAGTCGATTGTCTGAAGAGCCAATAAAAATGGTATCTTCATAGACACAGGGGGAAGCGCCGACGCCATCCGAGGTTGGGAATTTCCAAACAAGTTCTCCGGTTTTTTGGGTGACGGCATAGAGGTTGTTGTCGTAGGCGCTTACGAATACTGTGCCGCCAGCCAGGGCTATTTTTGACCGAATCTCATCTTCACACTTAAACGTCCAGATGGGATTGATCAGCAGTCCGCCAGATGCTTTGGGTTTGCTTGTGGGCAGGGGTTGAGCAGATGATGAGGCGGAGGGGGAAACGGCCGTTTGCCCCCCAACCTCGGCTATTTGAGCAGCAGGCAGAGCCGAGCTGGCCTTCAAATGTTGCAGCGTCTCTTTTAGCGCCGTAGCATTCTCATACCGTTCCTGCGGATCATACGACAAACAGCGCATGATAATAGCTTCAAATTCAGGCGTAACCGTTTTGTTTTTGTTGCGGATAGGACGTTCGGTAAAAGTAAATGGCGGTTCCAGACGGGGATCCTGGTTGGTTAACAAGTGGTGCATCGTCGCACCCAGGGCATAAATGTCGCCCGCCGGGGTTGCCATGCCCCGGTATTGCTCCGGCGGCGAATACCCTTCCGTGCCGATCATGGTGCCTTTGTTGCCGCCTTCAAAAATCTTGGCAATGCCAAAGTCGATCAGGCGAATGCGATTATGCTGGTCGAGCATGATATTAGATGGTTTCATATCCCGAAACACAATCGATTTTGGTTTTTGATGATGGAGATGGGCCAGGGCGTCACACAATTGAATTGCCCATTCAATGACCGTCTCCTGATCAACCGGCTCATTGCGTTCTTCCAGCCAGCGGTCCAGGTCTTTGCCCCGAATCAGGTCCAGCACCAGATAACTGCGATCTTTTTCGGTGAAATAGTCAGAAACGTCGGGAATGGCCGGGTGGTCCAGCATCGCCAACATGCTGGCTTCGCGCTCAAAAGATTGGATGGTCAGTTCGCGGATTTTGGGATCCGGGGCGGAGATAACCATTTCTTTGATGGCGCACAACTTGGTGACGTTAGGAAAACGCATGTCGCGGGCCTGGTAAACGGAACTGAACCCACCAGAGCCCAGTGTGCCCACGATGCGGTAGCGCTCTTGCAGCATATCACCAGGCTGCAACCCAATTCTTTGCGTCGCTTTGGTTTTACGCTCTTTTTTGCCTGGAAGCTGCCTGGTCGTTAATCGCCCCATAATCGAAATCCTAAAGTCCTCAAGTGGCTATTATAAGTTCACCCGGCCTGATTTATCAAGAAATCAGTACAATCGAGTCATCATTGAGCCGCTGGCTAAGGGTGGGTTTGCCGCCAGAGGCGTTCACCGCCAACCGTGCGGGCATAGGTTTGCAGTTGGTCCGCCAGATCTTGCCGGTCCTTAAAGAAGGTGCTGACCTGGGAAACATAAGCGGCAATGGCATTTGCTTTGGCGGACAGGGCGGCGGCCGACAGGGGAATAACCTGCGCCTGCCATTGGTTGGTGTGCAGGGGGATAACGGCCGTTAATGCCCCTGCCTCACGCACATACGGGAAGTCCTCATAATACCACAAGGCTGCGCCAAAACAGAGTTCCGCCGCCCGCCGGGTGATAAGGTGGTCTGCATGGCGGCCCACGCCCAGCGGCGCGACGACACGGTCGGCTGTGGGCAGCGCCGCCATCTGCGCCGCCAGCGCCTCGATCAACGCCGTTTCTGCCGGATGAACGGCCGTGATTA
>JAWOGU010000562.1:0-4555 GCA_046496595.1 Chloroflexota bacterium | reverse complement strand
CCGGTTGACTGGGTGGCTCTTTGACGAGTTTGCCCTGTTGAAACAACTGTATAGGCCGGATTAACAAAGAGCCACCCAGTCAGCCGGCAAGCATGGTGGGTGGCTCAAAGGTATCCAAAGACGGGATGCGCCTTTGAACGACTGTAGTATAGCAGATAGTCGGCCGTTTTTGCCCACAAAAGCGCATCCCTCCGTGAAAAACCCAAATCAATCCTATAGGAGGTGTAGCATTCAAGAATGGACTCAACCCTTTAAACCTGCAAACTCATTCGTTTAGAAAACAAAGCCTGCATATCAAGGAGAAAGGAAGAATGCAAAAACGGCATCTGATTACAATATTAGTTATCCTGGTTAGCAGCCTCCTGCTGGTTGCTTGCCAACCCCAAACTGTTGAAGTCACGCGCGTCGTCACCGAGGTGGAGACGGTGGTAGAGACAGTCATGGAACAAGTGGAAGTCACGCGCATGGTTGAAGGTGAGGTCGTCACCGAAATCGCGGAAGTCGAAGTCACGCGCGTGGTTGAAGTCATCGTTGACCCCACCGAGTGCAATTTGGAATCGCCCGCGCAACCAACGGTCATCAACATGATCGGCTGGTCGTTCCCCATTACCGACTTCTACGCCGCCGAGCTGGAAAAATGCAGCCGGATTGAAAACCTGACCATCAACACCAACCTGCTCGCTTCGGCCGATGCCCAGGAACAGGTGCGCCTGGCCCTTTCCGCCGGCGGGAATTCCCCCTTTGACATCGTGCACGGCGCCGATGCGCAGGTCGGCGAATGGGCCGGCGTGGGCTGGATGCTCCCCCTCAACGACCTGATCGACAAATACCGCGAGCAATACAACCTTGACGACATCCCCGCCAAAGCGTGGGAAGGGGTCACCATTGACGGCAACATCTACGGCGTCCCAATCGTCGGCAACACCTTGCACCTCATCTACCGGCAAGACGTCTTTGATGAATTTGGGATTGCCGTCCCCGACACCTATGACGACGTCATCGCTGCCTGCAACACGATCGGCCTGGACAATCCCGACTTCGACATGCCCTTCACTGTCAATCTCTCGGCCGGCTGGGCGTGGGAAATTGAGTTCTTCCAGTTTCTGCGCGCCTATGGCGGCGATTTTCTGGACGAGAACAACATGCCCACCTTCAACGATGAACCCGGCGTGCAGGCGGTCAACAAGCTGGTAGAAGTAGCCGATGCCTGCATGGGCATCGACGGGTATACGTTCGGCCTTAACGATCAAGAAGTCGCCGTTCAACTGGGCACGCTGCCCGCCACCAATATGTGGGCCAGCCGCGCGGCCAACATGAGCGATCCGGAGCGCACGGACCTGGTTAACGTGATAGCCTATGCGCCCGCCCCGCGCGTGGAGGCCGGCAGCCCGCGCGCCGGTTCCGCCTGGAACGATTTCTACATGATCCCCGCCAACACAACCAACGACCCCGACCTGATCTTCCGCATCATCATGGAAGCGGCCGATGAACGCAGCCAGCGCGACGGCGCCGAAATCGGCATGGTTACCCGTCTCGCGGTGGCGGACTTTGGCGGCCCGTATCTGGCCGCCGCCGGGCAAACCGTGGCGGAAGGGATTGGCATTTACGACAAAAACCCCGCCATCGGCATTGTCCGCGCCAAGCTCGGTCAATTCTTGCCGCTGGTCGGCACGGGCGAAATGACCGCCCAAGAGGCGCTTGACGCCGCCGCCGCCGAATACATCGTGGAAGCAACTGCGCAAGGCTACATCAAATAGCAGGCGCGCCAGATTCGGTAGACCCTAAGGGTAGACCCTAAGGGTTTTGAAAACCCTTAGGGTCTTTGTAAAAACAGGGAAGGTGAGTTATGACCCGCGGCACGTTCTTTCGGTTTGCGGCGCCCAGCATCATCGTCATGATCCTCTTGATGGTTATCCCCTTGCTGATGGCCATCTGGCTGGGGATGCATTACATGACGTATACCAACATCTCTGCCCCCCAGTTCATCGCCTTGCGCAACTATATCGAAGTGCTGCAAGACGCCCGTTTTTGGCAATCTTTTCGTTTTACGGCGCTTTACGCCGCCATCGTCGTTCCCGCTCAGCTCATTATTGGCTTTACGATTGCGCTGTTCCTGGATCAGGTCTCCAGGTTTACCAGGGGAATTTATCTCTCCATCTTTTTGCTGCCATTCATCATCGTGCCGATTGTGGGAACGTTGATGTTCAAGCAGCTCTTTGAGCCGTCGGGGCTCATTACCTGGCTATACCAGACCGTTCTTGACACCCGCTTTCGCTATAACGAAATAACGGTCAAAGCGTTGATCATCATCCACGGCGTCTGGTACGTGACTCCTTTTGCGTTGGTAACCTATTTTGCCGGCTTACAGACCCTGTCGCAGGATTTGCTGGAGGCGGCTTCAATGGATGGAGCCACCCGCTGGCAGAAAATTCGCCACATCGTGCTGCCGCACGTGCGCTCGCTGACCATCTTTATCCTCTTGATCGCCATTATGGATGCTTACCGCATCTTTGACAGCGTCTTTATCCTGTCACAGATGAATCCGATTTACAAAGCCAACACGATCATGACGTACACGTTTCAAACGGCCGTTACCGTGCAGCGCCTGGGCAAAGCCAACGCCATGGCCATCCTCACCGTTATCGGCATCATGATCGTCCTGATTCCCAATCTAATTCAGTCGTACAAAGAGCAAATGGAGGAGCGTTAGCATGGAAAAGGTAAAAAGCCCCCTTGGTCGTGTGCTCATCCACGCCGTCCTAATCTTGTTTGCCGTTTACAGCTTTATCCCGTTCTTCTGGACCACCTTACAATCATTCAAAACGCTGAAGGACGCCAATTCCCGCACGCCGATCTTCTTTTTTACCCCCACCTGGGAAAATTATCAGCAGCTATGGTTGCGCTCAGTGCCGGAAAACGGGGCTTTAGTCGCCTATTTTCTGCTGGCGGCCGTAGTAATCCTGATCTGTTTGTTGCTGTTCGCCAACTACATCCCGGTGCGCAGCAGCCTGATTTACGCCTTTGTCGCTTTGGGATTTGCGGCTATTCTGTGGGGCATCCCCAGACTCGTCGATACGGCCAAATTCTACGACTATTTCATCAACACCATCATTGTCACGGTGGGTACCGTGATCGTCTCGATTAGCATTGGCTGTCTAGCCGGCTATTCGCTGGCGCGTTATGCCGGCTATGCCGGGGTGGTGATTCTCATTGCCGCCCTGGGCTTCCGGGCGTTGCCGCGCCTGGCCTTTATCTTGCCCTACTATTGGATTGGCACGGTTACCAATCTGCTGGACACCCACATTTTGGTCATCCTGACGCTGGTGGCGGTCAACCAACCTTTCACGATCTGGTTGCTGCGCAGCTTTTTCATGGATATTCCCCGGGAACTGGAGGAATCGGCTATGGTAGATGGATGTAACCGCCTGACGGCATTCTACCGGATCATCATTCCCATTATGTGGCCGGGGATCATCTCCACCGCCCTATTCACGCTGCTGCTGGCCTACAACGAATTTTTGCTGGTGCGCCTGCTGACGCAAACCAATTGGACCTTGCCGGTAGCCATTTCCCGCTTTACCGGCGGTGAGGATCCGCGCCACCTGACGCTGGCGGCGGCGGCGTCCATCTCGGCAACTATACCCATTGTGCTGGTGATCCTGTTCTTCCAAAAGAATCTGGTGAAAGGGTTGGCGGCTGGTGCAGTTAAAGGGTAATCGAACTGTGGCTGAAATTCATCAACACAATAAACAGTTGATCGGCAGATTTAGAGCGGCTCTTTATGATTGCGATCCAGCGGCGCTGCAAAGCCAACTTGATGAACTATTCGCGCCTGATTGCAAAATCCATCTGGCATGCCCCTTTGAGGATTTGGCCGGGCCGCATGGGTTGTTTGAGGAGGCGTACCGGCCGCTGCTGACGGCCGTTCCCGACCTGGAGCGGCGCGACTTCATCGTCATCGCGGGTGAATCGGGCGGCCACAACTGGGTAGGCTGCGCCGGGCATTACGTGGGGGTGATGGCACGGCCGTTTCTCCACATCCCGCCCACGCAGCACCTCATCGCCATGCGCTACCACGAATTCTTCCGCATTGCAGGCGATCAGGTCGTGGAGATGCAGGCGTTGTGGGACATCCCCCAACTGCTGCTGCAGGCCGACGCCTGGCCCCTGACCCCCAGCCTGGGCGTCAACTGGCACGCCCCGGCTCCGGCTACCCAGGATGGACTCGTCGCCGCCCCCTACGACCAGGCCCAGGCCGAAGCTAACCGGCAGCTTGTGCTGGACATGCTCACCGACATGGGCAAGCACCCGCTCAGCGGTGGCCCGGAGGTGATGCGGCTGGCCCGGTACTGGCATCCCAAATTCTGCTGGTACGGCCCGGCGGGCATTGGCTCCATGCGCGGCGTTGACGGCTTTCGCCGTTGGCACCAGATTCCCTTCCTGAAGGCGATGCCTGACCGCCGGGGCGCGGTGACCAAGGCCGATACCTTCTTTGCCGACGGCGCTTACGTGGGCACGACCGGCTGGCCCAATATGCAGATGACCCTCAGCGGCG
>JAWOGU010000483.1:0-3272 GCA_046496595.1 Chloroflexota bacterium | reverse complement strand
TCCGCAACTGTTTCGTCTAAGATACGGCGAGCCCGAAATTCACGAGTTGGCCAGTTAAGGAACCATCGCAGAAAGTCGCAAAGCATGCTGGACAAGCGGATACAATCCGACGACACCCCAAACAATCGATGCGCCTGGCTCTGCCTTGGCCTCATCTTCCTGCTGCTCGCCGCCTGTACCCCGGCAGCCACCTACCAGGCATCAGCCATTCAGGCACAGGGGGTTTTCTCTGCAAGCGGAGAGACACCGTTGCCCGTGCATTGGTGGACAAACTTCGAGCATCCGGCCCTTGATCGCCTGATCGCTCAGGCTCTCGCTGACAACTTTACCTTGCTGGGAAGTAACCGTAAACAGTAAACCGTGAACCGTAAACAGTAAACCGTTTACAGTATGGGTCACTGTTCACTGAAAACTGTTCACTGTAAACTGTAAACTGTTCACTGACTTTTCTCGAATCGTTTCACCTCGGCCAGCAGTTTGGCCGGTTTGCCGTCAAAGTCGCGCCAGTCCAGCTCTTCACGGGACAGACCAACCAGAATGTGGGTGAGGGCCATATTCACCGGCGTGGGGATATTGTGGGCGCGGCCTGCTTTGGCGATGGCGCCGTTGTGGTAGATGACCTCTGTTTTGCCTTTGCCCGCCATCAGGTCGATTTGGAAGGAAGGCATTTTATCGCCGCGCCCTTTGGTGACGACGTTGGTCAGGATGGGTTTAAGCACCATGTTGGGCGCGCGGCGCACGCCAAAGGCCAGTTTTGTGGCAGGGGAACCGGGCAAATCGATCACCTTAATCTTCAGCGCGTCCATCACGTCCAGCGTTTCGCGCAGCATCCGTTTTTCCAGTTCAAACAGATTATCCACTTTGTAGATAGCGCCGGGAGGCCGGTTGAGAATGGCCGAAGTGGCGTTGCCCACGATGTTGAGCAGCGCTTTGGACCATTTCATCGACTGGTAGTCGGGCTGGATTTCGGTGGGCACACCAGCGTCATTGAGCAGGCTGCCCCACGGCTGCACGTTTGCGCCCCGCACCGCCGGGGCAATGCTCAGGCCGCGATCCGCCCGTTCCACCATAATCTGGCTGTTGGTGAGTTTGCTGACCGGGGTGGTGAGCGCCCCGATGATAAGATTATCCGCGCCAAATTGTTCGATTAACGGCCGTTCTACCCCAATGCCATTTTGCAAAGTCAGAATCGGCGGTGGGACAGGGCAGAAGGCCACCAGAGGGTTGATGGCTTCCGCCAGATCGTAGGCTTTCATGCCCAGAATAATCAGGTCGAATGGGGCGTCCAGAGCCATGAAGGTTTGGGCAATGGAAGTGGTGAGGGTGGGCCGCACGATGACGGACTGTTCCGCTTCGGTAATGGTTAAGCCCTGCTCCAGGATGGCTTCGACGGTGATGCCGCGCACGATGAAAGTGACGTCGTGGCCTGCCTGGGCCAGTCGTCCGCCGACGTAGCTGCCCACGGCCCCGGCGCCGTAAACGAGTATTTTCATGTGGTTTCTCCCAATTGGCTGCCCGCGAAGCCTGTGTGGCCGCGCACGAAATCTGCAATCGGCATCGCTTTTTTGCCGGCGAGTTGAATGGTTTCTAAGACTAAACTGTCGCCGCCGGCGGCGACAAAAACGAGCCGCTCATCTGCATCATACAAAACAAATCCGGGGGGCATCATCGTGCTCTTGTCCCGCGGCGTGGCCTTGAGAATTTTAACGACGCTGCCCTGCCAGGTGGTGAAAGCGCCGGGCCAGGGCGTCATGGCGCGAATGTGGCGGTCCAGTTCGGCGGCGGATTGGTTCCAGTCTAAACGGCCGTTTTCCTTGCTGATCATCGGCGCGTAAGTAGACAGATCGTCGTTCTGCGGTTGGGCGGGTAGTTTGCCCGCCAGAATGTCGTCCAGGGACTCACGCAGCAGATCCGCGCCCAATTGCGCCAGACGGTCGTGGAGCGTGGCGGCGGTGTCTTGCGGGCTGATGGGCGTGGCGCGGCAGGTGAACACCGGGCCGGTGTCCAGTCCCACGTCCATCTGCATCAGGCAGATGCCGGTCTCGGCGTCGCCCGCCATCAGGGCGTGCTGGATGGGTGAAGCGCCGCGCCAGCGCGGCAGCAGGGAGGCATGGACGTTGAGGCAGCCATGCGGCGGCAAATCCAATACGTGCCGGCGCAAAATCTGGCCAAACGCCGCCACCACAATGACGTCAGGCGCCCACCGGCGCAGCGGTTCGGTGGCGGCTTCCGCGCGCAGCGATTGGGGCTGGTACACGGGAATGCCTGCCGCTTCGGCCGCCGCCTTGACCGGTGATGGCGTGAGCTGCTGACCGCGCCCCGCCGGTTTATCCGGCTGGGTGACGACGCCAACGACGTTCTGCGTTTCAATTAAGGCTTGTAGACTGGGTACGGAGAAGTCTGGCGTACCCATAAAGACAACTTTATTCATGGCGGGCATTCTAGCCGGGGAAACGGCCGTTGGCAAGTTTGACGAAGCGCATGTAAGTTCTTTTTACCCCTGAAACCTGGGTTTTGGGCAAAACAGCGATTGACGAGAACGGAGAGGCTTCATACAATCAAGAGTAATATTAGTGTTAGCTGTATTTATGAATAATCTTAGGAGGTTACTCATGACAAACGAATTTGACGATATGGAAGACATGCCGGAGAAAGAACCCATGCCCGAAATGGACGAGCCGGCTTCGTTCAAGGATTCCACCGGTGATACCAATATGGGCACGACCGATGATGATAAATTATGGGCGCTGTTGGCCTATGTGCTGACGCCGTTGATCCCCATCATCATCATGTTGATGGCAGATAAAAAGGAACGGCCGTTTTTACGCGCGCACAACATGCAAGCCCTGATCTGGGGTATCATTAACGTGGTCGTTGGCGTTCTGGTCGGTTGGATTTTGTGCGGCATTCCCTCTTTGGTTCTGTGGTTAATTGGTTGTTATTGGGGCTGGCAGGCTTACCAGGGTCAACTGGTAACAATTCCTGTGCTGACCGATTTTGTGAAAAAACAAGGGTGGGCGTAAATTTCCAGTCGTAGCAGCAGTAACGGTTTATAAAATGCGACTTCAAAACATGGAGGATTTTAAGTTATGGATATAGCCAAAGGTTTAACTTATGTGACGCAAGACGAGCGGTGGGTGACGAAACTGCTGATTGCGCTGGTGGTTACTTTCTTCTCTTTTCTCTTTTTCCCCATCTTCTTCCTGATCGGGTATGCCGTCGCCATTACCCGCAATGTGAAAGACGGCGTGGAAAAACCACTGCCGGAATGG